>JALYUD010000162.1 GCA_030853905.1 Vulcanimicrobiota bacterium | reverse complement strand
GCTGTCGTTCGCGACACCCGGCGGCCCGAAGGATGGGAGATCGCCCGGCGGCTGCAAGACGTAGCGGTTGCCGTCATCGGTCGTCTGGCGGCTCGAGCTTTCATACGCCGAGAAGTTCGTCGCGACGGTGCCGACCAGCGACTGCACGGTCGTATAGGCGAAGCCGAAGCGGCCGAAGTTCTGATTGTTCGGTCCGATGCCGCACGGCAACAGCGTGACGTCCCGTGCACAGATCGCGTGCGCATCGCGGTTGTTCGTCAGCGCGGTGCCGCTGATCGTCGTCCGCTCGTCGCCGAGACGATAACGAAACTTGAAGAAATCCCCGAGACTGCTCGACTCACCTTCGTGCGGATACGTCAAGCCGCTTTGATCTTCGTAATCCTGAAACGTGAGCGGGCTGTTGGCGCCGCGCCAGGTGTGTTGCAACGCAAGCCCGAGGCTGCCGATGCTGCCCGTCGCTGCGAACGCGTAGTTGGAGCGGTCGAACGTGCCGGTCGTTCCGGACGCGCGCACCTGCAGCGCCTGCGTCGGCTGCAACGTGCGGAAATTGACCCCCCCGCCGAGGGCGCCGGCGCGCGGCGACGTGCTGACGCTCGAGCCAGAAAAAAGATCGGTTCCGACGGCACCGAGGTTGGCCGTCGAACCGGGCGCGGCCAGGGGGATGCCGTCGAGCGAGATCTCGGTCTGCGATTCATCGTGGTTGAAGAGCGAGACGGTCACCGGACTGTTCGGATCGGTCGCGTCCTGCGTAACCGAAACGCCGGCGATCTGATCGAGCGCATCGGTCAGCGAGTTCGAGATGCGGCGCACCGGGCTATTGTCGGAAAGATCGCTCGAACTGACATTGACGGTCGACCGTGCGGTGACGGTCCCGATGATGCGCAGGCCGCCGGTCGCCGAAGACAGCGAGACGCGCACGTTGACGAGGCGCCCGTTCAGGACGTCGAACTCATTCGACACGCCGGATTGGTAACCGGAACGGAGCACTCGGACGCGATAGATGCCGGTGGGAACGTCGGTATAGTCGATCTTGCCTGCGGCGGTCGTCAGGGAACTGGCGGTCTGCGGTCCGACGAGGATCGTCCGCGCGTCGGCGACCGGTTTGCCGGTAGCGGCGTCGACGACCGAAATCGCTATCTCGCCCGTGTCGCTCTGCGCTTGAGCGGAACCGACCGTCAGCCCAAGGCCCACGACCAGGGCGAGCGACGACGCGACGAGACGCAGCCAACGATACATGCAGGTTCGCATTTTGACAGCGATTTCATGGAAGGACCTGGGAAACGTTACTGCGTCGAAAATTCCACGAACAGACGCCGGCCGGGCAGCGGATAGCCGAAGATGGGCGCCGCGCGCTCGTCTCCGAGGTTGAAGCCGCGCACGGTCAGGATCGCTCGAGGCGCCACTTTGTAGCGAACGAAGGCATCGAAGGAGTCGTAGGCGTCATACGTTCCCGAAAGGGGCGGCGGGACGTTGGCCGCGTCATTGCCGTCGGAGCCCACGATGCGCCAACGCAGGCCGTACGAATAGCGGTCCGTTCCGAAGGGCCGGGTCAGGGCAAGTGTCGCCTGGCCGACCGGGTTCTGCGGTAAGCGGGCGCCGCTCGAAAGGTTCAGCGCCTTATAAAGGTCCGTGTAGCTGAGGTGCGCGACGACGCCGGCGAACGGTTTGGATTCTGCCGTCAAAGCGATCCCCGCGGTTTGAGCCCGCTCGGCGTTGTCGGGAACGAACGTGGTTGGATCGGTCACGATGAAGTTCGAACCGCCGCGTGCGAACCAGCCGACGGAGATCGTACCGCCGCGCGCTTCGTAGGCAACGGTCGCGTCCGCGTTAGCGGCCTTCTCCGGTTTCAAATCTGGATTCGATAAACCGGGATAGTAGAGATCCTGGATCGTCGGCACGCGGAACGACTCGCCCACGTTGCCGGCGAAACGCATCACTCCGGTATGGATCACGCCGCCGAACGACGGCGCCAGAACCGTGCCGTGCGGCGCATCGTTTTCGCCGCGCAATCCGGCGGTAATGCGCGCACCCGCGAATGGCGCCGTTCCGACTTGCAAGTATGCTGCCGCCTGCGACTCGCTCGCCCCGGTCGCCGACGGCGGAACGATCGTCGCCGGCGCCGAGCTGCTGGAGGGGATGGTTGATGAAGGCGACGTGAAGACGCCGCTTTCGCGAGCTAGATCAATGCCGGTGACAACATCTTGCCGCCCGAACGTCACGGCATCTCTGAGTGAGACTTGCGCTCGACCCGAATACGTATCGTATTCGCCGAACGACGGGTCGCCGAACGTGAAGCGCGCATTTGCGCCGGAAACGTCGAGGGTCATGGTCGAGTTGCGCGTCGCGTGCTCCAACTCCAAGAGTCCGGTCGCGTTCGAAAATCGTTGCGTCGTCTGCGGACTGAGCGACGTCAGTTCGCCCGGAACGCCGATCGATAACCCGGCGTCGTCCGCACGGGCGCGAACGGCAAAACCGTCGCCGAGGGGAACGTCGAGCGACACCCGTCCTGCACTTTGATCACCATAGCTATTGAGGCGCGTTCCAGCCGGGAATGCGCACGGTTTGATGGCGTCGTCGTAGCCGCAGGCGGCCCCATACGTGAAGCCGGGATAACCGTACGCATCGGTCGCCACATGGCGCTCGAACGCAGCGCCGATACGCGCATCGCCCACCGCAACGCGTAAATCCCGATCGGCGAATGAGCCGGCGCTCGCCTCGATGTATTCGCCACGCGGAACGCTGGTGATGATGTTGATGACGCCGCCGACCGCGTTCGTCCCGTAGAGCGTCGACGCGCCGCTTTCGACGATTTCGATGCGGTTGACGCCGATCGTCGAGAAATTTTCGAGGTACGCGCCGCCGGTCGTCGGATCGGCGATCGGCTGCCCATCGACGAGGACCAACGTTTGGGCCGACGTCGAGCCGCGGATGCCGTAGTTTACTTGCGCGCTGAAAGGACCGTTACGGTACAACTGCACGCCGGGCACGTCCTCGAGTGCGTCGGCGACGGTTCGTGCGCCGTAGGCGTCGATGCGCGCGCGATCGACGATGAACGTCGGCCGCGACGTTTCGCCGAGCGGCTCGCTACGGCGATCACTGGTGACGACGCGGCCGATCTGCTGCAGAACGCCCGGCTCGGGACTTGCCGACGCTGCGACCGACGGTTGCGGCGACGGCGTTGCCGAGGCCGTTGCCGCGGTCATCGCTGGGCCCGATATCGTCACGGCCCGCGCCATTTGCGGCGCGAGCGGCGTCCCCCCGAGCGTGATACCGAATGCTGCCGCGACGCCGATACGGCGCGCGATGCGTAAAGAGAACACGATGTTTTCCCGACCCTTTCGCGAGGTGGTGCAAACGCGTTCGCTTGCAGTGTCCTGACTCGCGGATCGGCGCCGTCGTGCTCGCGGCCTTCCCGCCGTTACCCGGCAGTGACCGAGAGCGGCTCCCCGCTCACAGTGGCGCGACCGTCCCGGATTCATCACCGGGTTCCTGACGCGCGAACGCTATTGGTTTGTGTCGACGAGACTTCGCGCTTTTCCTTCGAGCGGTCGCGCGACATGCAGTCGAATCACAGCTCGAAACCCAGTTGCAATTCCTCTCGCCCCGCCGCCGTCGAAAGGCGGATTCGCAGCGGGGCTTGGCGTTCGAGGGGCGGCCGCTCTTCGAGGACCGCGGCGATCTCCTTCGCGCGCGCGATCACCCCGCCGGGTAGGCCGGCCATCTTCGCGACTTCAATGCCGAACGAGCGCGATGTGCTGCCGGGCAAGACGCGGTGCGAAAAGACCGGCGCGCCGGAACGCGTGCGATTTTCGACTGCGGTCACGTGGAAATTCGCGACAAGCGGCCAGCGTTCGGCGAGCGCGACCAACTCGTGGAAGTGGGTCGCGAACAGCGCGAGCGGAGCCTGCATGTCGAGGCCGAGCAGATATTCGCAGATCGCCTGCGCGATCGCCAAACCGTCGCTCGTGCCCGTGCCGCGACCGACTTCGTCGACGAGCAGCAGACTGCGGCGCGAGCAGCGGCGCAGGATGTTCGATGCCTCGGCCATCTCGACGTAAAAGGTCGATTGCCCCGAAGCGAGATCGTCGCCGGCGCCGATGCGCGTGAAGATGCGGTCAACGATGCCGAGCGTCATCGCGCGCGCGGGAACGAACGCGCCGATCTGCGCCAGAATTACGAGCAAAGCCGTCTGGCGTAAGTACGTCGATTTACCGCCCATGTTGGGGCCGGTCAGCAAGATGAAGCGCGCGCTCTGCTCGGCGAGGTGGACGTCGTTGGGAACGAAAGCGTCCGCCGCGACCGCTTCCATGACGGCGTGGCGTCCGTCAACCACGTCGAGGGTGCTCGTTTCGACGAACTCGGGCCGCACGTAACCACGTTCGCCGGCGCTTTGCGCCAGCGCGCAGGCCACGTCGACTTCGGACAGCGCGTCGGCCGTCGCGAGCAACGCATCGGCTTGCTCGGCGACCGTCTCGACGAGATTGGTGTAGAG
>JALYUD010000177.1 GCA_030853905.1 Vulcanimicrobiota bacterium | reverse complement strand
GCGTAAGACCTCTGCGCTGTTGATTGCGCCGTTGCCGCCGCGGGCGGCGCCGTTCGTACCGCCGACCGTCGGGACGCCGGGACCTGCGCCGGCAGCCCCGTAACTTGACGGCGTGACGGTTGGCGGTGGGGCGCCACTGCCTACGGCAGCGGGCTCATCGAGACGGCTGCCGGAAGCAGGCGACCCGATTCCGGCCCCGGGAACCGGCTCATCGGCGCCATGCTGCGCCGCTTTGGCGGCTTGCGCAGCGGCCGCGGCGTCTTGCGCCGCGCCCGAGCCGTTTTGCGGGGTCGCCGCTTCGGCTGCCGCGCCGACTTCGTCGATAACGGCGATCGGCGCGCCGGTCGGAACCGTCTCGCCTTCCTTGGCGATGATTTCGCGAATCACGCCGGAGACGGGCGACGGCACCTCGGCGTTGACTTTGTCGGTCGATACTTCGACGAAGGCTTCGTATTTCTCGACCGCGTCGCCGATTTTCTTGAGCCACTGCGCGACTGTTCCTTCAGTGACCGTCTCGCCGAGCTGCGGCATCGTAATCGTGGTTGCCATCAGTATGCCGCCTCCCAGATGTGTTCAGATGAAGCGAAGGTGCTTTTTATCCGTCGCAAGGAGCGACGAGCGTGGCATGATCCGGTCATGTGAGGGCACACTAAAACTTCACCATCTCCCGCATGGCGTCGGCCATGCGCTCGGGGGAGATCATGAACTCTTCCTCCAGCGGCAGCGCGTAACCCATCGCGGGTACGTCGGGACCGCACAGCCGGCGGATCGGCGCGTCGAGATCGAAGAACGCCTCCTCGACGACCATCGCGGCGATCTCGGCGCCAATGCCGCCGAATTTGTTGTCTTCATGGATGATCAGCAGCTTGCGCGTCTTGCGGACGCTCTCGAGGATCGTCGTGCGGTCCATCGGACGAATTGAACGGAGATCGATCACTTCGACCGACATGCCGTCGGCCGCGACGCGTTTCGCCGCGTCGAGCGCTTGGTGAACGTACAGCCCGTACGACACGACCGTGAGCTGGTCGCCCGCCGCTTTGACATCGGCCTTACCGAGCGGGATCGTATAATGCCCGGAGGGCACGTCACCCTTAACGGACCGGTATGTTTTCTTGTGCTCGAGGAAAAGTACGGGATCGGGATCGTCGATCGAAGCGTTGAGCAGTCCCTTGATGTCGGCGGGAAACGACGGCGCGACGATCTTCAGTCCCGGCACGTGATAGAACAGCGCTTCGATCGAGACCGAGTGCGAAAGCGCGCCGCGCACACCGCCGCCGTAAGGCGTGCGGATGACCAGCGGACAGGTGTAGTCGCCGTTGCTGCGATAGCGCGTTTTCGCCGCTTCGCCGACGATTTGGTTGAACGCGGGATAGATGAAATCGGCGAATTGTATTTCCGCGATCGGGCGCAGCCCTTCCATCGCCATGCCGACCGCAATGCCCACGATCGATGCTTCGGCCAGCGGCGTGTCGATGATGCGCTCCGGCCCGAACTCTTCCAGAAATCCTTTGGTGATCAGAAAGACGTTGCCGCGCGCGCCGACGTCTTCGCCCATGATCACGGTGCGTTCGTCGCTTTTCAGCGCCTCATACAACGTCTGGCGAACCGCCTCGACGTTGTTCATGACGGTGGTGGGCGCAGCTACAGCCATGGTTCGTAGGCCCCTTCGTAGACTTTCGTATAGATCTCGTGCGCCTGGGGATACGGCAACGCTTCGGTTTCGTCGGTCACGCGATTGACCTCGGCCAGCACATCTTTTTTCATCGCCGCAACGTCGCCCGGCGTCACCACGTCTGCTTCGAGCAGAATGCGCTCGAAGCGCGGTACCGGATCGAGGTGCCGATGCCGTTCGATCTCGTCGCGCGTGCGGTACGTACGATCGTCGTCGTCGGTCGTGTGCGCGAGGAAGCGATAACACGTCGCCTCGACCAAGGTGGGTCCGTCGCCCGCACGCGCCCGTTCGAGCGCTTCGCCGACGACTGCATAGGTCGCAATCGGATCGGAGCCGTCGACTTTTGCGCCGGGCAGACCGTAACCGGGGGCCTTGGTGACGATATCCGCAACGGCCATCTGATTCGTGCGCGGCGTGGAGATCGCCCATTCATTGTTCTCGCAGAGAAAAACGATCGGCAGTTTGTGGACGGCGGCGAAATTGACGGACTCGTGCCATTCGCCTTCGCTCGTCGAGCCGTCGCCGAACGTGCACAGCACCGCGCGGCCCGTCTCCTTACGGAGTTTCATCGCGTACGCCGCTCCGACCGCGTGCGGACAGTGCGCCGCGATGATCGAACTGACCGAAAGGATGCCGAGCCGGTGATGCGAGTAGTGGTTGGGAAACTGGCGGCCGCCCGAGACGTCGGCGCCGCGGGCGAACATTGACAGCAGCGCATCCCGGGGCTCCATTCCGACGCCGACGCACAGACCGATGTCACGGTAATACGGAACCAAGATGTCGCGCCCGCGCTCGAAGGCAGCCGCGGCACCGGCGTGGATGCCTTCGTGACCTTCGCTTCCCGTCGCGAACGGAATCTTGCCCTGGCGATTGAGTTGGAATCCACGGTTGTCGAGCGTGCGCTGCATATGCATGTTGCGCAGCATCCAACGCAGCTGCTCATCGCTCAGTCCGCGCCGTTCGAGCGCGGGCGCCGGGATCGCTTTGGCCATCGGTTCCTACCTCCGGGATATGACCGGTTGGTATCGCCCCAAGCGGGGGCAGACTCCTGTCGGCCGTGCTTTCCGGACGATACCGGTGAGCTTCATCGCACTGCGTCGAAGCCACGGCCCGGGAGAGAGGGGATGTGTCACGTCGAAGCGCGCCGCATGCCGGCCTCGCATCATATCCCCTGGGACGACCTGATTCGTGTCCGGCGGCAGCTCCATCGCCGCCCCGAACTCTCGCTGCTCGAACACGATACCGCCGCCTTCGTGGTCGCCGAACTGGAAAAGCTTACGCTCGACGATCTTCGGGTCGGGGTGGGGCGCACCGGTGTTCTCGGAACCTTGCGCGGCGGAAAACAGGGTCCGGTCACGCTCTTGCGAGCCGACATGGACGCGTTGCCGATCGCGGAACTTGCCGACGTCGAATATCGCTCGGAGCGCAGCGGCGTGATGCACGCGTGCGGGCATGACGGCCACGTGTCGATACTGCTGGCGGCCGCGCGCGCGCTCGCAGCGCGACGCGCGGAGGTGTGCGGCACGCTCGTCTTCTGTTTTCAGCCGGGCGAAGAAGGCAGCGCCGGCAACCGCTTGATGATCGAGGACGGCGCGCTCGAAAATCCGCACGTCGACCGCACCTTCGCGCTGCACCTCTACAGCGGTCTCGATGTCGGTAAGATCGGCGTTCGCGACGGGGCATTCTTTGCATCCGCAGACGAGTACACGCTGGCCGTTCGCGGCCAGGGCGGCCACGGCGGGATGCCGCAGTTCGCCAACGATCCGATTTTAGCGGGTGCGCATCTGGTCACGCTGCTGCAGTCGATCGTCAGCCGTGAGATCGCGCCTAAAGATCCCGCGGTGTTCACCGTCGGCGCCTTCAACGCGGGCACGACGTTCAACGTGATCCCCGACGAAGCGATCTTACGCGGCACGGTCCGCTGCTTCGATGCCGGCGTGCGCGCCGCAATGCCGCAGCGACTCGAGCGGATCACCAGGGGGCTCGGTGAGGCGTTACGCGTCGATTACGATCTCGACTACCGCTGGTCGTATCCGCCGACCGTCAACGACCGAGCGACGAACGACGTCGTCCGAGAGGTCGGGCGCGATGTTCTCGGCGCGGAGAACGTGGTGGAGCATGAGATCGTCATGTGGGCCGAAGACATGTCGTTCATGCAGGAGAAGCGTCCCGGCGCGTATTTCATCGTCGGCTCACGCGGCGCTCCGGCGAGCGCCTTCCCGCACCACAACGCGCGCTTCGACATCGACGAGCAGGCGCTCGGCGTCGGCTACCGGATGATGATCTCGCTCGGACTACACGCTTAGCAACCTGTCGGGCCGGACCGCCCGAACTCTTATTCCTTCTCGCTGCGTTGTGTTTGGCTGCGCTGCTTCATTGCCGCTTGCATCGAGTCGACGACCTTACGCGATTGGTCGGCCATTTTTTGCGCGGTCGCGCGCGTCTGTTCGGCCGATTCCCGCATCGCGTCGCTGCCGAGTCGAATGAAATCGTTGACCTGCTGAAGGGCCGTTTGCGTTTGCGTCGCGGTCAGTTCACTCGATTCGCTCGCGTGGCGGCTCAGCGTCTGCTGCAGAGCCCGGGCATCGGCCAGCGACTTTTCGATGTGCGGTTTCATCGCCTCCGCGGCGTCGTTGACGGCCTCGCCGGCCTGCCGCTGCATATCGCGCGCCCGCGCAAGCGCCTGTTCCATGGCATCGTTGAAGTTCATGGTGCCCCCTTCCAAAGCGACCCCACCGGCCCTCTAAGTGGCTCTGCTTTTCCGCGTGACGTCGTCGCTACGGGACTCATGCGGATTCGGCGTAGCCGAATCCCGGCACGAAGTGCCGCGCCCTACGGGCGGGGTTCGGCGCAGCCGAACCCGACTAGGCCACTTCGTCCCGATGCTCCTAGCCACGCGAAAAACCAGAGCCACTTAGAAGCATCGGCTGCACCGATTTCTGGGACTGTCCGGCCTTGTTAGCGGCCCTCTTCAACGGTCATGACCCAGCGGACGGCGCGGGCGTACTGCTCGAGTTCACGTGTGGCGCGTTGCAGCGAAGCGAAGTTGCCGTCGTAGACGGCCCGCTTGCCGCGCACATCATCGTGCGTCCGCAGGTACGTGCGGGCGGCTTCGAGCTGGGCCTCGGCCCGGGTCCAGCGCCGCTCCAGTGTTTCTTCGGAGGCGTCGGGTAAACGATCGATCAGCGGCGGCGACGGCAGTGCCGGGTGGGCGATCGCATATTCCAGCCGGGCGAGCGAATACGCGCTCGTCGTCGTGATGAACGACCCCAGTAGTTGCACCAGGCGGACTTCCATAGGTACAGTCATTATTCCATGCGCCGCACGCGCGAACCACCTTCGAACAGAGGGATCGTCAACATGCGACGCCGGCTACGAACGATGAGATGAACGACAACGACCGCAGATACGTGATCGTGGGGAACGGTTTCGCCGGAACGACTTGCGCCGAAGGACTGCGCAAGCTCGACTCGGCCTGTTCGATCGTACTGTTCGCGGACGAGCCGTATCCACTGTACAATCGGATCGCATTGCCGCCGCTGCTGCGCAAACAAGTGACCCGGCAAAAGGTTATCATCCGCGACGTAGCCTGGCACGAGAAGCACCGGATCGACTTGCGTCTCGGCACACGGGTCGAACGGATCGATGCGGCCGAGCGCGTTGCGTATGCCGGAGGCGCCGGCTATCCGTACGACGCGCTCCTCGTCGCGACCGGCGGCCGCCCGAACCATTCGGAGGCTCCCGGGGCGCAGGGCGCCGCCAACCTTTTCAATTTTCAGTACATGGACGATACGCTTGCAATCTCCGACGCGCTCGAGGGTGCCAAGACCGCCGTTGCGGTCGGCGGTTCGTTCATCGCGTACGAACTTGCCGAAGCGTTCGCGTCGCGCGGCGTGGAAACGCATTGGCTGATGCGCGGTTCGCGGTTTCTGCGGCGCATGCTCGACGAAATCGCCGGTGAGATGATCGACGACGCGGCTCGAGAGGACGGCGTTCACCTGCACTACGAGGATGAAGTCGGCGAGTTCGTTCGTTCCAACGGCGCTGTTACGAAGCTGTTGACGAAGAAGGGCGTGACGATCGAGACCGACTGCGTGGCCGTGGGCTTGGGGTTGACGATGAATACGGAGTTGCTGGCCGGCACCGGCGTTGGCGTCAGCACCGGCATCGTCTGCGACGATCGCTTGGAGACCGCTGTGAAGGGCATCTTTGCGGCCGGCGACGTCGCCGAGTTCTACGATCCGATCGCCGAGATGCACTACCGCATGGGCACGTGGAACAACGCCGGCGCGCATGGCAAAGTCGTCGCGATCAACATGGCCGGCGGCGACGAGCGTTACCACGACGTCCCCGAATACTCC
>JALYUD010000107.1 GCA_030853905.1 Vulcanimicrobiota bacterium | reverse complement strand
TGCATGGGCCGGCGAGCGACTTGCACTCGGGGTATTTCGGCGGCGTCGTGGTAAACCCGATCGAAGCGCTCGCGCGGATGGTCGCGACTTTGCGTGAACCCGACGGCAGAATCGCCGTCGCCGGATTTTATGACGGCGTAACGGAGACGACGGGTGCGGAGCGCGCGGAACTGGCCGCGCTTCCCTACGATGAGGCGCGCGAAGCGCGGACGCTCGGCGTTCCCGCCCTCGCCGGCGGCGAACGCGACCGCTTACCGCTCGAGCGTTCGTGGCTTCGCCCGACCCTCGAACTCAACGGCATCTACGGCGGCTACCAAGGACCCGGCGGAAAGACGATCGTGCCGAGCTTCGCCCGCGCCAAGATTTCCGCGCGGCTCGTTGCCGGACAAGAGCCGACTCACGTCAAGAATGCCGTGCGCACGCATCTCGAGCGGGTCGCGCCAGCGGGCGTACGGGTCGAGATCGAAGCTGATGGCGACGTCCGCGCGGTCGCGACGTCACGCGATCACCCCGCCGTCGTCGCTGCCGCGCGGGCCATGGAGCGCGGCTTCGGGAAAGCGCCCGTGTTTATCGGAACGGGCGGCACGATCGGGCCGGTTTCGAGCTTCGATCGCATCCTGCACCTGCCGCAAGTCCTGATCGGCGTCGGCCTTCCCGACGACGCGATTCACGCGCCCAACGAAAAGTTCGATCTCCGCCAATTTTACAACGGCATCGAAACGATGACGTACCTCTACGACGAGCTGGCCGCATCGTTGCGCCCTTAGCTCACGGCCTGTCTCGTCGCGCCGGCCGCGGACGGCGTGGTCATCCGGCGCGGGAGGCTGAGCGTCACGCGCGTTCCGCGTCCCGGCTCGCTCGAGAGTGTAATTGTGCCGCCCATGCGGTCGACGGCACGCTTGGCGATCGCCAAGCCTAAACCGGAACCTTGCGTTACGCCGCGCGTGCTGCCGCGATAGAAACGGTCGAAGGCATGCGCGCGGTCGTCGGGGCACATTCCCGGCCCTAAATCGACCACGTCGATGAACAGGCGCGCCCCACGCGCTTCCACGCCGACCTTAATCGGGGCGCCCGAGGCGTATTGGGCCTGTTCGCGCGCTGCGAAAGCATGCTGCGTTCGAACGATGGCATCGCGGTGCGCGTCTGCCAACGCCGCGAACTCAGCGTCACCGCTCGCCATGATCGCATGCGGAACAAGATCGCCGTCGGCGAACGAGCGCAGGGCCGCCGTCACGCGTGTGACGGGTACCATGGCCCGCCGCGTAACGGCACGCCCCAAAACGAATGCGAGCCCGATCGCGATTAGACCGAAGGAGACCGTGCGCGCCCAGAAGCCGACGAGTCGCCGCCCAAAAGTCGAAGCATCGGCGCTGACCACGAGGGAGCCCCCCGGGACCGCTCCTTCGGCCGAGCGCAGGCCCCCGATAACGGCAAACGCCGCGGCCACGCGGTTTTCGGGCTGCACGGATCCGGCCACGGCACGGTGATGCGCGTCGTAAACGATCACATGCATGAGCGGGTGGTCGAAGTCGCGCACGACGCTCGCGGCCGCATCGCCGAACGTAGCGCCACGCGCGAGGTCGTCCTTCATGCGGACGATGCTCCGCTCCGCGGCGGGCCGGACCGTCATGTTGAGCATCGCAACATACGTCATGACGGCCGTGATGGTGGATGCAACGCTGAAAGCCACGAGCAACGCTGCCGCAATCGCGACGTAGAGAAAGGTGAAGCGTGCCGTGAACGAACGCAGCCCCGCACTTTGCTTCGCGTACCCGGGAATCCGTCGGGCTTCGTCTGCTCGCCCGTCGGGAACGTATGGCGAAGGGTGCACGTCCGCTGCGGACGCATCTCGGCCGAAGAGCGTACGCAAGCGATTCGACGAAGCCGAATGCTTAAGCACGGACGGTATAACCAACGCCTCGGATCGTGTGGATCAGCGGAAGGTCGAAGCCGCGATCGACCTTCGCGCGCAAGTAGGAGATCGTCCGGCCGACGCTGCCGTACTCGGCATCGCGATCGTCTCCCCAAATCGAGGCGAACAGTTCATCGCGCGTAAAGACGCGGCTCGGTGAGCGAAGCAGCGTCGCCAGCAGCTTGAACTCCAAGGCGGTCAATTCCAGACGTTGGCCGCCCCGCATGACGCTATGCTCCTCGAGATCGAGCGTCAGGTCGGCGCAGGTCAGGAGCGAACGTCGCGCCAGCCGTGGCCGGCGCAGCGCCGACCCGAGCCGCGCGATCAGCTCAGCCATTTCAAAGGGCTTGCTGACGTAATCGTCGGCGCCACGAGCCAAGCCGCGAACCTTGTCTTCGACCTCGCCGCGCGCGCTCAGCATGACGATCGGCGCCTCGGTGATGTTGCGCAGCGCGGGCAGGAGTGAGAGGCCGTCCACTTTCGGCAACATGACGTCCAGCACGATCACGTCGGGGTGCCACTCGCGCGCAAGCGAAAAGGCCTGCATGCCGTCGGCCGCGCAGCGCACGGTGAAGCCGCGCAGCTCCAAGTTGAGCTCCAACATTTCCCGCACCTGGCGCTCGTCGTCGACGATCAGGACGCCGGGCTTCGGCGTCGCTCATTGCGAACGCATCGTACCAGATGTCTTGGAAAATCACTGGATATCTCCGATTTTTCTCCGCTCGGTCTCCAGCGATTCTCCGTCGCGGGTGGTACCGTTCGTGCCGTGCAGCGAGAGTACCCCGCCCAAAGCGACCCGTTTCGGCGGCGACACCAAGTATGCGACCAAAGTTTTTGCTCGCCGCTGCGGTGCTAGTGTCGCTCGTGAGCGCTGGAACTCTCACGCCCCGCAGCGCCGCTGCCAAGCCGCCCTCCGGGCCGGCCGCGCCGCAATCCGTCACTCCGCTCGGCGGCATCTGCGATAGCTCGGGCGCACTCGACGTTTTGGGCGACCTCGGCGACCGCGATGCCGAGCGAAAGCGCAACCAGATCGCTCTGCTGCAAGGGCGTATCATCGACTGCTCGCGCAAGATCGACGAGGCCCTGAGCCGACTTCCCGCAGCATCCCCCACGCCTTACTGGGTCTCGAACGCTGCGCCGCCGGCGGCCGTGCCGACGCCGACGCCCGTGTGCCTGGCGCCGCCGGCCGCGACTTTGACATCGAACCGCTTCGCGCTTTATGAGCGGCTCGAACGGTGCGCCGCATACTGGACGTACCTGAGTACGTCGCCGACCCCCGAGCCGACCGCAACGCCGTTGCCGAGCGTGGCTTCGCGGCCGACGTTTTACGTCTTCGCCACCGGCGCTGCCGATCCGACGGCGGCGACGGTGCTGATCCGCTCCGTCGTCGAACGGTTGTCGCAGGCGCGGCGCAAAGCCGGTTCCGATCTCACGGTCGCCGGCCGGGCGGACTGGACGACGCCGGACGCGTTCGCGTCGCAGTGCCAGCTTGACGCGAATACGCGCGGCGCGCTCGTCATCGAGACGAGCCTTCCAGAGACGTATCGGCATAATTATCTTCTGCTCGTGGCGAACTTCACGAGCGTCTCGGCTGCGGTCGAAGTGCTGGGCTGCGGTCCCGAAGATCACAATCCGGCCGTCTCGCCGCTCAGCCTTTATAGTCGAGAGGCCGTCACGGGCAAAGCGCACGAAGATGCGTTAGCTCTCGGAATCTTTGCCGCCATCGTCCCGTTTCTCTTAGCGGACAAGTCGCAGACAACGGTCACTATGGGTCCGAAAAGCACGACGATCACGAAGACCGCTTCAACTGCGCCGGTTCTGTCCGGCTCATTGCTCGGCTTCTATGAGAGCCAAAATCTCACGCTGCCGGCGCAGAACGCCGGCGTGGGATTGAGGGTCGCAGGCGACCGATTCGCCGATAGCGCCCTCGACCGCCTTCGAGCGCTCTGCCGAGAACCCGATATGCAACGTCTCGCCGACCAGGCAAACCCGACGAGCACCGCGCCCCCGCGCGAACATCGTACCCTCGTCTACAAGGCCGCGTCCGAATACGTGAGCGATTGTTCATTGTTCGCCGGTTTTGACGCAGGGACGTAAATACCGACATCACACTCTCTTGATTCCAAGGAGGAACGATCATGAGCCAGCCCTTGACCCACGGTGCGCGAGTGTTGTTCATCGCAACCTTCGGCGCCGTCGCTCTGACCGCATCGGCGATGGCGCCGGGGTCCGCGCAGATGCGCGAGCAGATCAAGAACCGAGTCGTCGACGACGTAGCGAACCAGATGGTCAGCCAAATTCAAACGGATTCGTGCCCCGAATTCGAAGCGATGCTCAAGAAGCAGAAGAACAGCGGCGGCTCGAGCTCGGGCAAAGCGAGCGGCATGATGAAGAAAGACCCGGCGGTTCGGGAACGCTTCGTCAATAAAGTGGCCGGCCCGCTGCTCAACAAGATGATCGACTGCGATCTCTTGCCCGGCAAATAACGACGCCGCACAATCGTCTTTGAAAGGACGTTACGCATGATCCGCTTTACCGCCGTTGCAACGGCTGCTCTCATTATCGCCGGCGCGCTGCCCGTGGCTGCTGCCGACCTCGCCCCTTCGGCGATCGTTGCGAACCCGTCATCGTATGAAGGCAAAGCGATCACGGTGGCCGGAAAGGTCGCGCACTTTCAAACCAGCAAGACGCCGATGGGTACGGTCGCCGCCTTTCAGCTCTGCGACGCGAAGTGTGTCGTCGTCATCGATGAGACCAATACGGCGCGTCATGACGGCGATCAGGCGACCGTCAGCGGCAAGTTCCAAATGAAGTTCAAAGGCCGCGTGCGTTCCTTCGACAACGTCGTTCTCGTCAAGTAGCCTTCGAAGGCACGAGAAAGGTTTAGCATGGTACGCACGTTTCGATTCGCATTGCCCCTCGTCGCTTATTTCGCATCGATCTGTGTGGCCGCAAGCGCGCACAGCGTTATGGCGAGCACGACGACTTCACTGTCTAAAGGCACGAGCGGATAATTCCTAGGAAGCGGATGATCCGCCACAGAGCCGCTGCGGCACATCCGGGGCAATCCGGCGGGCCCGGCCGCTTGGCGGATGGAATGGTGAACGACGGAGCGGTCGACATGCAGCCCAACCGTCATCCCTTGTGGGGCCCAAAGTGGCCGGCTTGGTGTATCGCCGGCATGCTGGCCATTTGCAGCGCCGGCTGCGCACGTCCCGGCGAACAGGCGCGTGCCGCGTCCTCCGCGCAGGCTGCGCCGCCGGCCGTCGTCCAAACGTCGTCGGTGCGCGCTGCTCGGGTCGATCCGGAACTGAGCCTTTCGGGACTAATCGCGCCCTACCAAAACGTCGCCATCTCGAGCAACTTGAACGAACCAGCAACCGGTGTCTTCGTCCATGAAGGCGATGCGGTGGCGCGCGGTCAGGTGCTGGCAACGTTCGATGCGACCGATTTGCAGGCCAACGTCGACGGCGCCGAGCGCAGCGCCGCGGAAGCCGACCTGCGGACCTCACAAACCGCGTACCAGAGTAAACTGGCAATTGCGCAAGGTCTCGACGGTTTGCACTCGGCGCAGGATACGGTCGCTCAAGCGCTGTTCAAAGTGATGCTCGATAAGCGCAACTTGGCGCGTGACCGAACGTTGCTCGCGAACGGTTACGTTTCGCGGCAGCAGGTCGATGGGCAGCTCCAGCAGCTCGCCAACGACTTGGCGGCGTATCGCTCGGCGCACTCGGCGCTGCGGAACACGCAGACCACGGTCGAGGTGAACGGCACGGGAGGGGGCGGTCTGCAAGCGACGACGATCAGCGCTGCGCGCGCGGCCGCCTCGTCCGCGCACGCACAAGCGAGCGAAGCGCGCGCGCAACTGGCAAAAGCGACGATCACGTCGCCGATCGACGGTACCGTCGTCAATCGCAACCTCAATCCTGGCGAATATCCCGGCGGGCGAACGCTGTTCACCATTCAAGACATGGCGCTCGTCTATGCGATTCTGAACGCGACGACGTCACAAGTCTTCAACGTGCGGGCCGGCGACGCGGTCGATATCGCTATCGGTCATGGCAACGTACCGAGCGCACGCGGCACCGTGGTCGCGGTGCTCGGGCAAAGCGACCCCGGTTCGACGAACTTCACCATCAAAGCGCGCGTCGTCAATCCCCACGTCTTTCAATCGGGCATGGTCGTCACCGGCCTCATTCATTTGAAGCCGGCCTCCGGGATCAGCGTTCCGACGACGGCTTTCACGGACTATACGCATTCGCACATCGTCGCCGTGCGCGACGGAATGGCGAAAACCGTACCGGTGCACGAGGTGGCCGAGAGCAGAGGCCGTTCGATCGTCACTGGGTTGCGCTCCGGTGAGCGGATCGTCGACAACGGCCAACTCGGCATCGTCGACGGCCAGCGGGTCGCGGCGCGGTGAAGCGCCGGCCGGAGCGCCGGGCGCCCCGCAAGGTGGGGCGCCTTTAAATGCAATTGACGGCGCTGGTCGTCAGGCGTCCGATCCTCGTCATCGTTTTCATCCTGTTGACGGCGCTGGCCGGAATCATGGCGCTGTCGACCCTTGTGCGGCAACAATATCCGAACGTCGATTTTCCGACGATCTCGGTCGCTGCCACGTATCCCGGCGCCTCGACGAGCCAAATCCGCGACGCCATCGTGCGTCCGATCGAAGACCAAATCGCAGGCGCTCCCAACCTGCAGCACCTCAACGCGACGATCGTCGCGGGCAAGGCCAGCATCTCGGCGGTTTTTGCGCTCTCATCGGACCAGAACGCGGACCTCCTTCAGGTCCAGAACCGCGTCAACGCGGCACAATCGCAACTGCCCAGTGATTTACAGACGCCCGTGGTTTCGACCGTCGATCCGACGGAAGGCGCGGTCATCTCCCTGGTGGCAAGCTCGGACGGTCTAAGCGCGGGCGCCTTTTCGGATCGGCTGACGAACAAGATCATTCCGACGCTGACGCAGCTTCCTGGCGTTGCGGCGGTTCAGGTCAGCGGTAACGTCACGCCGTCGTTTCAAGTCGAGGTCGACCCGGGGCGGCTCGAGTCCTCCGGCTTTACCCTGACCGACGTTTTGAGCGCGATTTCGAACAACAACGTGCTGGCGCCCGGAGGTCTGGCG
>JALYUD010000082.1 GCA_030853905.1 Vulcanimicrobiota bacterium | reverse complement strand
CATTCGAACTGATCGGCGAGGAAGGCTGCGGCGTCATCTACCGTCTCACCCCCGCAGCAGATGCGTCAGCGTGACGCGGCAAACGGGCGCCTCTACGTGACGCCACACGAGGACGCGTTCGCCTGACTCCGCAAGCTGCGGCTCGACGGCCCGTTCGGCCTCGGAACGCAATCTGCGATCGCGCTCATCGCCGGGCTCTGTGCGATCGCCGGCGGTTATCTCGGCGCGAACCTCGTCAAACGTCTGCCGCCCTCGGTCATCCGCGCGTTCGTCATCATCATCGCCTGCGCCATGACGCTCTTCTTCGCCGTCCGAACATACGCCGTACGACACGCCTGAGCAGCGTCTTTCAGAGCGGAGCCGACATCCACAGCTGCATGTATTTCGAATGGCGGTGTTCGGATGGCACCTCTTAACCTGACGAGCATTTCCCCGGATACGCCTTCATATGGCGTGCTCGCTTACGAAACGGGCAGCAACGCTCCATGCAGTTCCGGGACGCCGTCACCCTCCAGATAGCGGGTCAGCTCCGCTATCGCGAATTGTACGCCCGTGTGAAAGGGGCCGAAGGCGGCATAGCGCGCACTAGCTTCGTCGAAGCGCATTTCGTAGATCAGCCGCTTGAAGACGAGCGGGTCTTCGGCGTATAAATCGACGCCCCACTCCCAATCGTCGAAGCCGATCGATCCGGAGATAACCTGCGTGACGAGGCCATGATAGGAGCGGCCGATCTTCCCATGGTCGAGCATGAGCCGCGCGCGCTCGGCGTACGGCAACGCATACCAATTGACGTTTTCGCCGCGCTTCTTGTCCATCGGATAAAAACAGACGTAGCGACGCTCCGGAATCTTCGCCCACAAGCGCGCGGCGTTGCGCGGCGCGTTCGCTTGCTCGACGATTGCGGCATCGAAGGCGCGGATCCACTCGGTCGAACGTGGCGTCATACCGCTCTCGCCAAGGACAGCATGCAGCTTGCCGCTCGCTTCGTAGAGCCCAAGCTCGAGAACCGAGACGTACGACGCGGTCGGTTCGACGTATGCAGCGAGCGACAGCTTGTCGAAGGTCGTCTGCACGCCGGCGAGTTCATCGAACGTTCTTGCATAATGCGTCAGCATCAGGTCGCTCTTATGCCCCAGCAACTGGGCAAGCGCGACGTCGCCTTCAGGCGAACGATGGAGCAACTCGAAATACGAGCGCGCTTGAGCGGCAATCTCGAAGCGGTCGCCGGCCGCTAGCGCATCGAACGCGTGTCGCCGGAAGCGAAACATGCGATGGAGGATGCGCCAACCGTCGAGCGCTTCGGGAACCGTAGGGTTTCGCATGCATCCCCTTTCGACGGGACGAGCGGCGGTCGCTTTTAACTTCTGAAAACGACCGCTTGGCGGCGTTTTATGACGGACGTTTCGGTGGTATACCGTTTATGCGCGCGAACATATTCGTCTCGCGAGAAAGGCGGCAACGGTTCCGGTGCGCATCTACAAGTCTCAGAGCGTGTTCGGCGCGCTTGCGGTGTTCGCGCTCGTTACGCTGTGCGCTGGCATCCCCGGCGCTTACCTGTTGGCCTCGGCCGTCGCATCGTACGGCATCGTACAGGCCGGCGGCCAAGGGCAGCTGATCCGCTGCGAGGACCACGTCTTTTTCGACTGCGCTCCGTTTCCAGCCGGGCGCGACTGAACGTGGCTGCACAGCTCGCGCCGGCGCGAGGCCGGACCGCCCGCGACCACAGCCTAACGATTCTGCGGACGCTTTTCGGCAGCGATTACCTTCGGTTGTTCGACGTGCGTTTATGGAACGGTGAAGTTGAGCAAGCGCGCGGCCCCAAACGCTTCACGATCGTGTTGGCTGCGCCGTGGGCGCTGCGCAAAATATTCAGTCCGCCGATTGCGGTCAACGGCGCGCGGGCGCTAGCCGCGGGCGCTATTGACTTCGAAGGCGACCTCGAGGCGGCAATCGATGCGGTTCGCGCAGCCTTCGCGAAGCTTCGCCCGACCGCAATCGTGCCGTTGCTTCGGGAGGCATTGGCCTTGCCCGCTGCGCCGAAGCTGGCCGTTCCGCAACCAGAGGCGCATCTACGCGGACGACGCCATTCGATCGCGCGCGACCGCGCGGCGATCGCCTACCACTACAATCAACCGGTCGAATTCTTCAAGACTTTTCTCGATGAAAACCTCGTTTATTCATGCGCGTATTGGGACGATGGCCCGGCTGCGCCGCAGTCCCTGAGCGATGCTCAAACGGCAAAGATTGATCACCTCCTGCGCAAACTTCGCGTACGGCCGGGTTACCGCTTACTGGATATCGGGTGCGGCTATGGAGCCCTAGCGATGCGCGCCGCCGAGGTCTACGGAGCTCACGTGCTCGGCGTGACCTTGAGTTCAGCACAGAAGGCCGAAGCCGATCGACGCATCGCGGAACGGGGACTATCCGGCCGGGTGCGCATCGACCTTCGCGACTATCGCGAGTTGCGCGACGAACGATTTGATGCGGTCGTCAGCGTCGGCATGGTTGAGCACGTCGGACGTGACCATTTGCGCGCTTACTTGCGCACCGCATACGAGTTGGTGCGGCCCGGCGGCGCCTTCCTCAATCACGGCATCTCGGCGCAACTGCTCGAAGGTCACCCGCGCGAGCGCGAGACGTTCATCGAGCGCTACGTCTTCCCTGACGGCGAGCTATGGCCGGTCGGTACGCTCCTAGCGCTGGCCGAAGAGACCGGTTTCGAGATTCGCGACGTCGAGAACTTGCGCGAACATTACGCCCGTACGTTGCGCAGTTGGCTCGCCAACCTCGAAGCGAACCGCGCCACGGCGACCGCCATCGCCGGCGCTGCCGCTTACCGTATTTGGAGAACCTACATGGCCGGCAGTGCAGCGGCATTCGCGCACGGTGATCTCGGGCTTTTCCAGGTGCTTTTCGTAAAACCGTACGCCGACGGCTTGGTCAGCCTTCCTCCGACCCGGCGCGACATCTATCGCCCTGCGGCCGACTGAGCGCAGCCCTATACGCGGTCGCGGAACGCGCCGCCCGAGTCGGTTGAAAGCGGCGACGGGGCGGTAAAGTCAACACTCAATGTTGTCGTTGCTTGAAGTGATCGAACGCGGCCGTCTGGCCGCTAGCAATGGTCATCCGAAACGTCGCTCGGACGAAGGCGCGGCAAGCGACCTCGATCGGGAAGCGCTCGCGCGCGAACTGCAGGCGACCGTGCGCGGTGAGGTGCGCTTCGACGACGGTTCGCGTGCGCTGTACTCGACCGACGCCTCGAACTACCGGCAGATCCCGCTCGGAGTCGTCATCCCGCTCGATGCGGAGGACGTCGTCGCGACGGTCGCCACTTGCCGCCAGTTCGGCGCTCCGGTCGTGTCGCGCGGCGGCGGTACGAGTCTGGCCGGCAATGCCTGCAATGTTGCCGTCGTCATGGACTTCTCGAAGGCGATGAACCGCATCGTCGAGCTCGATCCGCACACACGGCGCGCGCGCGTCCAACCGGGCTGCGTTCTCGATGATCTGCGCGATGCCGCGGGCGTGCACGGGTTGACGTACGGTCCCGATCCGGCGACGCATTCGCACAACACGCTGGGCGGAATGATCGGCAACAACTCGTGCGGGATGCACGCGCAGATGGCCGGCAAAGTCGAGGAAAATATCGAGGAGCTCGAGATCCTGACCTACGACGGCGTGCGCCTGCGGGTCGGGCCGACGAGTGACGATGAACTCGCGCAGATCATCGCCGCCGGCGGCCGCCGCGGTGAAATCTACGCCGAACTCAAAGCGATCCGCGACCGTTACGCAGACGACATCCGCGCGCGCTTCCCCAACATCCCACGCCGCGTTTCAGGCTATAACCTCAACGAATTATTGCCCGAGAACGGCTTCCACGTGGCGCGCGCGCTCGTCGGCAGCGAAAGCACCTGCATTACGATCCTGGAAGCGACGTGCAAGCTGATTCCCAATCCGCCGTGCCGCTCGCTCGTGGTCCTGGGTTTCCCCGACGTTTTCGAGGCGGCCGATCTCGTACCGTTCATCAACGAGCACGTTCCGATCGCACTCGAAGGCTTTGATGACCGCCTGATCGATTTCATGCACGCTAAGGGCATGCGCCAGGAGGACATCGAGAAACTCCCGCCCGGCAAGGGCTGGTTGATGGTCGAATTCGGTGCGGACAGCAAAGGCGAGTCCGACGCGCAGGCAGAGAAGCTTATCGCCGCGTGCCAAGCGCGCACCGGTGCGCCGTCGTCGAAGCTGGTCGATCGGCCCTTCGATGAGCAGCAGCTGTGGAGCGTGCGCGAAGCGGCGCTCGGCGCGAGCGCCAAAGTGCCGCATCATCCCGACTACTGGGCCGGCTGGGAGGACTCCGCGGCACCGCCGGACCGATTCGGCGACTATCTGCGCGAGTTGCGCGCGCTCTACGATCGCTTTGGTTACGACGCCGCGTTCTACGGACACTTCGGACAAGGCTGCATTCACTGCCGGGTGTCGTTCGATCTCGTCACGGCCGAGGGTATCGCGACGTATCGGCGCTTCATGCGCGAGGCGGCGGAACTGATCTCACGCTTCGGTGGCTCGCTCTCCGGTGAACACGGTGACGGCCAGGCGCGGGCAGAGTTCTTGCCGATCATGTTTGGTCAGACGATCATCGAAGCGTTCGGCCGTTTCAAACGAGTTTGGGATCCCGCTAACAAGATGAACCCGGGGAAAGTCGTCGATCCCGATCCCGTCGACAAAAACTTACGACTTGGCGCGAACTACGAGCCGTGGGAACCGAAGACGCATTTTTCGTTCCACGAAGACGGCGGCAGTTTTGCCTACGCCGCCAATCGCTGCGTCGGCGTCGGGAAGTGCCGTCGTCACGCGGGCGGCGTCATGTGCCCGAGCTATCAAGTGACGCGCGAAGAAAAAGACTCGACACGCGGCCGCGCGCGCCTGCTCTTCGAAATGCTGCAAGGCAATCCGTTGCACGACGGCTGGCAAGACGAAGCCGTCAAAGATGCGCTCGACTTATGTCTGGCGTGCAAAGGGTGCAAGGGTCAATGTCCCGTCAACGTCGACATGGCGACCTACAAGGCCGAGTTTCTCTCGCACTACTTCACGAGGCATCTGCGGCCGCGCTCGGCGTATGCCTTCGGCCTCATCATGTATTGGGCTCATGTCGCCTCGTATGCGCCGTGGCTCGTGAACGCCGTGACCCAAACGCCGTTGCTGCGCGACGTCGCGAAGTTTTTCGCCGGCATGGCGCCGCAACGCTCGATTCCCGCCTTCGCTCCCAAACCGTTCAAAACGCTGTTCGCCGAGCGGCAGCCGCGCAATCCGAACGGACCGCCGGTCATTTTGTGGGCCGATACATTTAACAACTACTTCCACACTGCGACCGCAGTAGCGGCCGTCGACGTGCTCGAAGACGCCGGCTTCCGCGTGATCGTTCCGCTGGAAACGTTGTGCTGCGGGCGACCGCTGTACGACTACGGCATGCTCGACCTGGCCAAGACGTTCTTGCGTCAAGTGCTCGCGTCGCTGCGCCCGCACATCGAAGCGGGGACGTGCGTCGTCGGACTCGAGCCCAGCTGCGTCTCGGTTTTCCGCGAAGAGTTGCTCAACATGCTGCCGCACGACCCGGACGCGCAGCGCTTGGCCAAGCAGACCTTCATGCTCGGCGAATTTCTCGCGACCAAGACCGACTACAAGCCGCCGCGGCTCGCGCGTAAGGCGCTCGTTCAGGAACACTGTCACCATGCCTCGGTTTTGGGGACGCACGGCGAGAAAGCGATGTTCGAAAAACTGGGGCTCGACTACGAGATACTCGACAGCGGCTGTTGCGGCATGGCCGGCGCTTTCGGCTTCGAAGCCGGCGATCATTATGAAGTCTCGCTGAAAGCCGGCGAGCGCGTCCTGTTGCCGCGGGCGCGCGCCGCGTTACCGGAAACGCTCTTGATCAGCGACGGCTTCAGTTGCCGCGAACAGATTTCGCAGACGACCGACCGTCACGGCCTCCACCTCGCGCAAATATTGAAGATGGCGATCGACGCAGGCCCAAACGGTCCCGCCGGTCCCCGCCCCGAGCGCGCGTATCTCACCAAACCGGCGAAAATACGTCCAGCGATCCTCGTGCTCGCAGCCGCGTTCGTGCTGACGGCAGTCGGCTTCGAACGTTTGCGAGCAGCATCAGATTAACTCACGGCCGAAGGCCCATGCGGGCTTCTTCCGCTTCAACTTCGGCGAGTAGTGCGGCGGGCCGTTCGCGGTATTTCGCCCAGAGTTGCGGCATGTGCGCGATGTCGGCAAGGACGCGCGCGTACGTGCTGTTGACGGGTGCCGGCACGCCGAGATCGCGTGCCACCGCCGCGACGGCACCGTTGAGCACGTCGACTTCAGTGCGCCCTTTGGCGGCTTGCAAGTCGAGCAAAAGTGACGGCGGCTTGCGGCCGCGCGCCCCGGCGATGCGAGCCGCGAGGACCACCTTGGCGACGGGGATCGGCAGCTTCACGATCCCTTGCAGCGCGCGGATCGGATAGCGCGGCAGGTCGACCGTGTGCAAGCGTAGCGCGGCCATGACCGCGCGCGCTTCGCGGACGGCGCGGATCTCTAAGCCGAACGTGTGCTCGAGCCGCACCAGCCGCGCCGGCAGCACGTTGAGGATCGCACAGGCCGCATTGGCGATGATGTTGAGTTCCAGTTTCGACCATTTCAGCGCGCGATAATCGGCGACGACCTTCACCGGTATCGACGTCGCATCGAAGGCGGCGACGAGCCAGTTGTGCGCGATCGAACCGACCGGCGCTAGGCCCATGCCGCCGCGCTTCGACGTCGCGACCGCGCCTTGCGTCGTACGCACGACGGGCACGGTCAGAGCCGCCGAAATTATGCGATCCGCACCGAACGCGGCGGCAAGCCGCTCCTCATTGCCGACGCCGTTTTGCGGCGTCATGATCGACGTATCGGACGACGCTCCGAGCGCACGGCGCAACGTTTCGATTGCGCCAGTCGTATCGTAGGCCTTGACGGCGACGATTGCCAGATCGGCGGGAACGTGAACGACGTCTTCGAGCCGTCGCGGCGCATACGCGACCTCCGCGCCGGTCGCAGCGAGCGCTTGGCCGAGATACGTTCCGACAGCCCCCGCACCGACGACGTAGACCTTCACGCGCCGGTGCTTCCGAAGCCCGCAGTCGCGCGCTGCGTCGGCTCGTGCTCGCTCTCGAGATCGAAGTCGGCGCGCGCGACGGGCGCGAGGAGAAGCTGTGCGATGCGATCGCCGCGGCGGATCGTCACCGCTTGGGCTCCGAGGTTGACGAGCAGGATGCCGACCGGGCCGCGATAATCGCTGTCGATCGTGCCCGGGGCATTGAGGACCGTTACGCCGCTGCCGAGCGCGAGGCCGCTGCGCGGACGCACCTGGATTTCGTAGCCCTGCGGAACCGCAAGCGTAAACCCGGCCGGAACGAGCGCGCGAGCACCGGGCGCAAGCACGAGCGGAGCGATAAGAGCAGCGGCCACGTCGGCCCCGGCTGCTCCGGCGGTCATGTAGCGGGGAAGCGGCAGACCCTCGCCTTCGGGTAAACGCTGCAGGCCGACGCGCAACGCCACGCCCTCACTTGCCAAGCTCGGCCAATTCCGCTTGGAAGCGGTCGATGTCATCGAAGGAACGATAGACGCTCGCGAAGCGGATGTAGGCAACCTTATCGAGGCTCTTGAGCGCCTCCATCAGTTTCTCGCCGACCATCCGCGTCGGCACCTCGTTCTCGCCGCGCGAGAACAGCTGGCGTTCCAGGGCCGCGACGATTTCCTCCATCTGCGCTTCGGACACGGGTCGCTTTTCGCACGCCCGCCGCAACCCCGTCAACAGCTTGTCGCGATTGTATTGCTCGCGCCGTCCGTCTTTCTTGACGACGAACAGGCGCGGGGCTTCCATCCGCTCGTAGGTCGTGAAGCGGTGCCGGCAATCGAGGCACTCGCGGCGCCGCCTGACGACGTTTTCATCATCGCGCGAATCGACCACGCGCGTTTCGCTCTTGCGGCAACTCGGACAGATCAGCTGAGCCTCAAGCCTCCGGAGACAATCGGGGCGACCCCAAGATATGGGGCTTCCCGGATTATAAGCCACAAGGCAGCTTCGCCGCAAACGCGGCGTGATCGACTTCTAAGTCGCGCCGATCTTGAACATCTTCGTGCCGCAGACCGAGCATTTTCCTTCGGTCGCAGGCCGCCCGTTTTTCATCTCGATCTGCTTGTGGTCTGCCATCTCGCGCTTGGTCTTGCATTTGACGCAGTAGGCTTGAGGTGCTGCCATGGTGAGTCGTCTCCTGGGTCGGCCGGCCGGCGTCCCCGACGGTCATCGTGGGGTAGCGGTCGCACAATCCCGCCGTCCATTCTGAGGCCGCGGTCCGTTTCCTCGCAGGTTCCCTCGTGGGACCTCTTGCTGCCGGCCGGCCCGTCGCGAGGGGGACGGCGATGGGGCTCGACGATCCTCGCTTCGCGAATCACGCCGAGGTGTGCCGCGACCGTCTCCACGGTGCGGATCGCTTCCGCTTCGAGGGCCTCTGGATCGCCGGGTCCTGCGACGCGCTGCGAGGCCGGGCCGTTGCCGTCGTCGGTTCCCGTGCGCCTTCGCAGGGGGGTCGGTCACGGGCTCATGCTCTCGGCGCGGCGCTAGCCGGGGCGGGCGTGTGCGTCGTCTCAGGTCTGGCTCACGGCATCGACGCCGCCGCGCACGAAGGGGCTCTCGCCGCCGCGGGGCCGACGGTCGGCGTCCTCGGCGGCGGCCATCGCTGTTTCTTCCCAAGCCGCAACAGGCCGCTGGCGCAGCGCATCATTGCCTCCGGCGGAGCCGTTCTCTCGCCCTACGCACCTGATGAGCCGGCCCGGCCGGCGCAGTTCTTGCAGCGCAACGGAGTGATCGCCGCGCTGGCCGATGCAGTCGTCATCGTCGAAGCGGCCGAACGCAGCGGCGCGCTGAACACCGCCGGTTGGGCCGCCTCGCTCGGGCTTGACGTTTTGGCGTACCCGGGCGACGTCGATCGGCCGAAGGCCGC
>JALYUD010000070.1 GCA_030853905.1 Vulcanimicrobiota bacterium | reverse complement strand
GATTCGATCGTCCCCGTGAGGTGCGGAAAATCGAGTGCGCTCGCGAATGGTTGGGAACGTGGCAGAGGCGAACGACGAAGAACCGGCGCAGCGCTCGTCGGTCGTGCGGCTGGCGCCCCTGCGCGATATCGTGGTGCATCCGGCGCGAGCGTACGGCGAGATCCTCGTCAACCCGGGCTGGTTGCCGGCGTTCGTGTTCGTGCTGCTATGCGCTCTGTTCGACCTGTGGGTCAGCACGCCCGCGATCTTACACGTCGCCCTAACCGCAAAGGCGCATCACGGATCCGTGCGTAGCGCCGCCAACCTGACGGCAGCACGCAACAATTTCCTGGCCAACAGCGCGCTCTTCCAGGTTCTGCAACCGCTGGTTGCCTGGAGCCTGACGGCAATGGTCGCGAGCACGGTCGCGCGCTTCAAACGGACGACGGTTCCGTACCGTACGTTTTTTGCGCTGGCAGCCGTCTGCTCAGTGCCCGGCGCCCTGGGTGCGCTGCTCGACGGCGCCGTCGTCGGACTGCACCCCGCGGCTTCCTATGCGAGCTTAAAGGCGCTTGCCGTCGCCGTGCCGGATACCCTGGCAATCTTCGCGTCGCCCCACAACGACCGCGAAATCGTTTTTCTCTCGAGTTTCGGACTCTTCGATCTATGGTCGACCGTGCTGCTCGCCTACGGACTCGTCTCGTTCGCCAAACTGCGCATAACGACGGGGCTCGGCAT
Organism: Vulcanimicrobiota bacterium; assembly: GCA_030853905.1. Taxonomy (GTDB): domain Bacteria; phylum Vulcanimicrobiota; class Vulcanimicrobiia; order Vulcanimicrobiales; family Vulcanimicrobiaceae; genus Nyctobacter. The sequence goes on along the minus strand of JALYUD010000070.1, from coordinate 17,654 downwards.
CGCCTTTGGACTTGACATCGTCATCGCGCTGCTGTTCGGGTTCTAATCCTCATGGGCGGATCCGCCGAAACTTTCAAACCCGTCAACCGTATGTCTTTTGAGGAGGTTTTCGCATGAGCGTCGAGGCGACACCCGCGCCTGCACGCAGTGGTCTTGCGGTGCTCTGGGATGTGATCGTCGCGCCAAGCGACGCCTTCGCGGCATTACGCGTGCGTCAAACGTGGGTCTGGGCGTTCATCGCAATCTGCGTGCTCGGCTTCGTCGGGGCGTGGCTGCAATTACCCGCGGGCGAGCATGTCGCGCGAGCGATCGTTACGCAGAATCCGACGCACGACCCCAAAATCGCGTCGCTGACGCCGGCGCAACGCGAGCAGATCATCGGCTTTTCGACGATGACGACGCGCATCGCTCCGTTTCTGTATCCGATCGGCGCGATCGTCGCGATCCTCTACGGCGCACTGATCTGCCTGATCGCGAATGCCGCCGGCAAGGGTGATGCGACGTTCGGACGGCTCTTCGCCTTCGTCGCCAATATCGCGCTCATTCGCTTGGGCATCGGAGCCTGCATCGTCGGCATCCTGGCCGCGTTACGCAGCCCGGCCAGCTTCGGCACGACCCGTGATCTCTTGCTCGTCCTGCCTAGCCTCGGCTGGCTCGCCGCGGGCAATCCGAAACTGGCAGCATTTTTGTATACGTTCAATCCGTTTCAGATTTGGACGTTCGTGCTGGTGGCGATCGGCCTGCCGATCGTCGCGCGGATCGGTCGTCCGCCCGCCTTCATCGCCGCTGCGGTGCTCGTCCTGACCGAAACCGCCTTCAACGTCGCATCGGCGAAGTGACGCTGCACCTCAAAGCCGTTGGGCCGCCCCTACTCGCTCTCGCTCTGCTGAGCGGCTCGTATTCCGTTTCCGTCGCACAGCCGGCCACCAAACCGCCGCCGCCGGCCGCCGCAAGTCAGCCGTCTGCGGTACCGGTTTCGCCAACGTTATTTCCGCCGGGGCCGACGACATCGCCGCTGCCGATCGCATCGCCGTCAGCGAGCACATCGCCGTCACCGACCTTCGCGCCTAACGCGCCGCTTGCGGCCCCCACGACGGCTGCCGGCGCCGAACCGACCGCCGTTCCGGGGACGAATGTCATCCCCGTGCCGGCAGGCTCCCCTCAAGCGACCCTCGCGCCGGGTGAGCGGCCGTCGATGTTCCGGCTCGCTCCGCCGACTGCCATGCCGGTGCCGCGCTTCGGCGGCGCACCGGGCGCGCGCAGCGGGCCGATCCTCGACGGCTACGCGGCCGTCGGTTACGCCCTGCAACACGCGCCGACGTTGCTCGCGCAGCGGGCCACGATCACGAGCTACGACGTGACTTACACGCGCGACCGCGCGGCCGAGTATCCGTCGTTCGGCGGCCTGGTGCAGAATCAGATCCAAAAGTCGTCCAACGCTAGCGGCCAGTTCGCGCAGTTCGGCTTGGCGCCGGTCAATAATTTCTCGCAGAACACCGCCCAACTCCAATCGAGCTACAACCTGATCAACGGCGGCGCGCAATTGAACTCGCAGCAAGCAAAGCGTACGACCCAAGCCGCCAAGTTCGAACTGCGCCGGCTTGAAGAACAGACCGCGATCAGCGTCTCGAACGCCTTCTACAACCTCGCCGCACTGCATGAAGTCGCCCTGCTCGACACGAGCGATGTCGCCTACCAAGCGACGCTCCTGGACAACGCCCGCGCGAGCGAACGCGTCGGACGGGTCGCCGGCGTCGACGTGCTGCGCGCGCGAGTCGCCGTCGGGCGCAGCCGGTCGGCGCTCGTGCAGGCGCGCGTCGACGAACACAATGCCGCCGAAGCGCTCGCCGTTCAGGTCGGCGCGCCGACCGGCACGACCTTCGCCCTGCCCAAGAACGTTCCCGAACCGCCGGCACCGACGACGAGCGCGGCAGAGTTGGGCACGATCGCCAAACTCAACCGGCCCGAAATCCTCGAGGCCAAAGCGAATTTCGACGCCTCCAAACTCGGCGACGCGGCCGTCGACAACGACCTGCGCCCGGTCGTGGCGCTAGGCGGTTCGTTCGGCAGTCAAGTTTCGCCGACCCAATTCGTGCAGGAGCAGCAGCAGATCGACGCCCAAAATGCCGCGGCTTTGGCAAGCTACAACGCGGAAAAGTCGCTCTTCCCGAACGTGCCGTTCCCGCCGCCGATTCCGATCCCGCCGGTCGACCGGAACCGGCCCGGCTTTTGGCAATTCAACGTGACCTCGACCTTCCAAGTGCCGCTTTACGACTACGGTGAGCGCGCCGCGCTCCACCACGCGGCCCGCGCGCAGATCGACGCCTCGCTCGCGTCACTTTACAACGCCTATGACTCCGTGCAAGCCGACGTCGACGCCGCCCAGCGCAACCTCGAATCGGCCGACACCAAACTCGCGATCGCCAAGCAAAGCGCCGCGCTCGGCCGCGAGACGGCGCGCATCGCGCAGCTGCAATATAAGAACGGCCTTATTTCGTTCACCGATGCCACGCAAACGGAACAGACGGCGCTCTCGGCGGAGAACGACCTCGTTGCCGCGCGCGTCACCTACGTCACCGCACTGATCCGCCTGCGCGTCGCGCTCGCGCCGGCCGACACCGCCGCCGCCGCGGACCTGCGAGGCTTATAATAGCGTTATGAAACGCCGCCGCAACACCCTGATCGTCGTCGCCGCGCTCGCGCTGATCGTCATCGTCGGATTTTTCGCTTCGCGGCATGGTGCCGCGGCGACGCCGGTGCGCGAAGCGACGGTGCATTACACGTCCTTCCGCATCAAGCTGCCCGAGACGGGTGTCATCCAATTGCCGCGCGTCGTGACGATCCCCGCCGGCGCGGCGGGCAATCTCGGCCTGGTCGGCGTGCACGCCGGCGAGCGGGTCGCGGCCGGGCAGTTGCTGGCGACGATCGTCGACGCGCAGATCATCTCGAACCTGCACGATGCGCAGGACAACGTGCTCGCCGCGCAAGGCAAGGCGCAAAGCGTCTCGCAAAGCAACGGTGTCCTGCCCGAACAGAACCGCTCTGCCGTCGTGCAGGCGCAAGCCGGCGTCGTCGCCGCCCGCTCGCAGTTGACGCAAGCGCGCCAGGACCTCGTCGCGGGCGCGCAATCGGGCCTGGGCTACGGCGGCCAGACGGCCCAAGAACAGACCGTCGCCGCCGACACCACGCTCGTCAAAGCGCAGACGGATCTGAGCGAAGCCAAACGTACCTACGACGCTAACAAATCCCTGTACGCGCAAAAAGGCATCTCGCAGAACCAATTGCTGCAATCGAAGGCGAGCTTCGAAGAAGCACAGGCCACCTACGATCAGGCTCATAGCGAACGGCAGATTCTCGGCGGTACGCTATCGCGCGAGAACGACGTTCTGCGCGAACGCGTCCGTTCTGCACAAGACGGACTCCGTCAAGCCGAAGCGGCGCTGGCCTCGGCGCAGGCCAACGCGCACGAATCGAAAGCGGGCGACCTGCAATCGGCGCAAGCCGATTCGCAGCGCGCCGCCGCCGATCTCGCCTACGCGCAAGAGCAAGTCGACCGGCTAAACGTCGTCGCGCCGTTCCCCGGCGTGATCGAAAGCGTCACCTCGCAGCCGGGCGACACGCTGCGGCCGATCGAGCCCGGCGACGCCGTGACGGCGGGGCAGGCGCTGTTCACCATGGCCGCCGACGATCGCTACATCGCGCGCACGACGGTCGACGAACAGGATATCGCCGGCGTCCGGGTCGGGCAGCGGGCGATCGTCAGCGGCGAGGACCTGGGGTCCGCGACACTCGGTGGTCGCGTCGTCGCGATCTCGCCGGTCGCCCAAAAGTCGGACGATCCATCGAACACGTCCCGTCAGGTCCTGACGACGATCGCGCTCGACCACAGCCTGCCGTTCCTGCGGGACGGCATGTCGGTCGACGTCGACATCATCACCCACAACCAGCCCCACGTGCTGACCGTCCCGACCGACGCGGTCCGCAAAGATGCGCACGGCAGCTACGTCCTCGCGGTCGTGCGAGGCCGCGTGCGGCGCGTGGCGCTGCAGCTCGGCACGCAGAACGATACGCAAGTCGTCGTGCGTTCGGGCTTACACGCGGGCGAAACGATCGTCGATGATAAGGCGGTCACGGTCGCGGTAAACGATCCCGTCACGCCTCTGCCGGCGTCCTCGGCTTCTCCGTCGCCCTCGCCATGACGCGGCTGCTCGCCTATGCGCACGAAGCGCTCGATGCGATTTGGCGCAACCGCGCGCGTTCGATCCTGACGATGCTCGGCATGATCATCGGCACGGCCTCGGTCATCGCGGTCCTCGGCGTCGGCAAGGCGGCTTCGGGCGGCATCACCGGCAGTCTGAATGCTTTCGGCGACCCCGGCTTCTTCATCTCGACCGATCCGCAGCAAGACGATCCGACCGCGGCTGCGATCGAGTATCGCGACGCGACGCTCGTCGCCGCGGACGACGGTGACGTGGTCGCGCACGTCTTTCCGAATTATGGCCGAAACTTTCACATCGTCGCCAACGGCATCGACTACGTCGGCACGGTGGCGAGCCAAACCGACTATATTCTCGACTCGCTCAAGCTGCGCGAGGGGCGCCGCATCGACTCGGACGACGTCGCGGCGGCCGCGCGCGTCACCCTGCTCGGGCGCGCCATGGAGCGCCGTTTCTTCGGCCCGACGGGCGAAGCGCTCGGGCACGTCATCCGCATCGACGGCACGCGCTTCCGCGTGATCGGCGTCTATTCCGATCTGACCTCGAGCATCTTCAACAATGTGGGCGGCAGCGACTACGCCGAGATTCCCTATTCGACGTTTCACGAACTCGTGCCGGGACCGGTCGACTCGCTCAACCTGTACGCGCAACCCGGCAAGACGCTCGACGACGTGCGGACAACCGTCGTTGCCACCTTGCAACATGTCCACGGCCCGCATGCAACCTACGTCGTGCAGGATGCGACCGCCTTCGAAGGCGCGTTCGTCAAAACGATCGGCGTCGTCGGCACAGGATTGACGGCGATCGGCGGCGTCGCGCTGTTGGTCGCGGGCATCGGCGTGATGAACATCATGCTCGTCTCGGTGACCGAACGTACCCGCGAGATCGGCATCCGCAAGGCGATCGGCGGCAGCCGCAACGACATCGCGCTGCAATTTTTGATGGAAGCCGTCATTCTATCGCTGATCGGCGGCGGCGTCGGAATGGTGCTCGGCGTGGGCATCGTGCTCGTCGGCTACGGCATCATCGCGAGCCTGCTCGGGCCGGCGCCGCTGCCGTGGCTGTTGATCGTCGCGACCGCCGTCGGCTTCTCGACCTTCGTCGGCGTCGTCTTCGGAACGTATCCGGCGCTGCGCGCGGGACGCCTCGATCCGATCGAAGCGCTGCGCTCGTAGTGTCCCAGTAATGCTGCGTCAGGCCGGGCCGTTCGTCGCCGAGGCGTTCGGGGTGCTTGCCGGTAATCGCACGCGCTCATTTTTGACGATCCTGGGGCTGATCATCGGCGTGTCGGCCGTGATCTCGATTCAGATCCTCGGCAAAGGCATGGCGGGCGCCGTCAACGGCGTGCTCGGCAGCCTCAACGACCGCAGCTTTTACCTGTTCCCAAACCAGCAACAGGCCGATTTCACGCGCGCTCGCTTCACCGTCGCCGATCTCGACAAGGTGGCCGCCGCGATCCCGAACATCGTCGTCGCTTTTCCCGCCGGGAACGTCGCGCGGCTGGTGACCGCGGGCCACGCTCACGCTCGCCTCGGCATCTCGACCGATTCCGATGTCTCTTTCGCGAGCGTCCCGCTGATCTTCGGGCGCAACATCTCGCACGACGACGTCGCCTCCGCGGCCCACGTCACCGTCCTGACGAACCATGCCTTCAAGCGGCTCTTTCCGGGCGGCGCCGACCCGAGCGGCACCAGCCTGCGGATCGGCGATCGCCGTTACGTCGTGATCGGCGCGGAAGGACCGCCGACGCAAGGCATCATTCCGATCGATTTCGGCGGCGACGTGCGCATCCCGTACACGACCTACGAGCGCGATTTCTTGCGTTCGCGCCCGCTGTTCGCGGCGCAGTTCATCGTCGCCGATGCGTCGCAGATTTCGCAGACCGAAGACGCGGTCAAGGCGTATCTCAAGCGACTCAAAGCCAATCGCGCCGAATACCAGACCTTCGACCGTAAGCAGTTCTCATCATCGATCGACGGCATCTTCGCCGCGCTGACGCTCGTCGTCACGTTGATCGGCGCCGTCTCGCTCGTCGTCGCGGGCATCGGCATCATGAACATCATGCTCGTCTCGGTGACCGAACGCACGCGTGAGATCGGCGTGCGCAAAGCGATCGGTGCAACCAGCTTTCAAGTGCTCGCGCAGTTCTTCATCGAAGCGCTCATGCTTTCGCTCGTCGGCTGCGGAATCGGTCTTGCGATCGGCGTCGCAGTCGGCTGGCTCGTCGACCGCTTCGCGCTGGTCGCGATCTCCGGCGTCGTCCCGGCGCTGCCGTGGTTGCAATCGATCGCGATCGCCGTCGGCTTCGCGACGATCGTAACCCTCGTCTTCGGAACGTATCCCGCTTACCGCGCGGCGCGCCTCGACCCGATCGAAGCGCTGCGTTATGAGTAATGCGGCACGCCGGTTATCGAGCGCATGGCACTATTTTCGCGAACGCGCAGTTGCCATGGCGATCGTTGCTTCACTGACGCTCCCGGCGTTCGGCATACGCGCGTACCAGACGCGCGTGCTCGAAGACCCCTATGGCGCTGAAGATCAGAAAGATCGCCTGAACACGCCGAATGGGCCGACGTGAGCGCGCACACCGTCATCGCGATGCACGACATCGCGAAAACGTACAAGGCCGGTGCCCTCGAAGTGCCGGCGTTGCGCGGGGTCAGTTTCGAGATTGCGCGCGGGGAGTACGTCGCGATCATGGGGCCGTCGGGGTCGGGCAAGTCGACCTTGATGAATTTGATCGGATGCCTCGACCGGCCGACGACGGGAACCTATCGCCTCGACGGCATCGACGTGGGAACGCTCGACGACAACGCGCTCGCTGCGATCCGCTTGAAGAAGCTCGGGTTCGTCTTCCAAGGGTTCAACTTGCTCGCACGGGCGAACGCCCTCAAGAACGTCGCACTGCCGCTGTTCTACGCCGGCATCGGCGTGCGCGAGCGTGATCGGCTCGCTGCAGCCATGCTTGGCGAAGTGGGTCTGGGCGACCGTGCGACCCACAAGCCGAGTGAGCTTTCGGGCGGCCAGCAACAGCGCGTCGCCATCGCCCGAGCGCTGGTCAACGATCCGGCGGTCTTGCTGGCCGACGAGCCGACGGGGAACCTCGATTCGCAGACAAGCGAAGAGATTATGGGGCTTTTCCTGCAACTCAATGCGAGCGGGCGCACGATCATTATGGTGACCCACGATCCCGAAACCGCCCGCCATGCCGAGCGGGTCATACGCGTGCGGGATGGCCTCGTCGTCGCCGACGAAGCGGCCGCCCGCGAAGCGAAGATGAGAATTTAGGGAAAACTAGGCGCGAGCGCGCGACCTCCTTGCCCTCGGCGAGTAGACGTCCCTGGAACGGTATAGGCGACACCGGCTAGCCGCAAGCGCGGAACGGAGACCCCAGCCGCCGGCCCAGCGCAGGTCAAACAGCCGCACCGCCCGTGAGCCTCTCAAGAGAGAAAGCAAACATCGAACATGCGAAGACTTTCCATCGCCTCGACGGCGATCGTTGCCTTGATCGGTGCCATCATCGGGAGCTTCTCGATGATGCTGTACGCCAGCACGCATTTTGCCGGCGTCGCCGGCCCGGGCAATACCCCGCCGCAAGTCTACGCGGCGCCGCTCGCCGCGGCGGGGAGCGACCAGCAGCGCATCATCAGCGCCGTGCGTCGCGTTGCGCCGTCGGTCGTGTCGCTCAACGTGACCGTCAACGGGCAACAGGTCGTGCCGCTCGATCCGTTCTCCCAGCTTTTTGGGCAGCAAGGTCCGCAGCAGGTGCAGCACTACAAGGCGCGGGCCTCGGGTTCGGGCTTCGTCTACGAGCGCAGCAGCGACAGCAGTGGACTGATCGTAACCAATGCCCACGTCGTGTCGCCGCCGATCGGCGGTGGCGGGAGCGTTTCCGGCATTCAGGTCGTCTTCCGCGACGGTCAGCGCGTGCCGGCCCACGTTTACTCGAGCAACATCGGCGCCGACCTCGCGCTCGTCAAAGTCGACGGTGTTCATAACATGCCACCCGCTGTCGAGATCGCCGATTCCTCGAAACTCGAAGCGGGTCAATTCGCGATTGCGATCGGCGAACCGTACGAGCTCAAGGAATCCGTTTCCCTCGGCGTCGTCTCCGGCTTCAATCGCGACGAAACGATCGGTGAGGGCAACGGCAGCGGAGCGATCGACTTCAAGGGGCTGCTGCAGACCTCAGCGCCGATCAATCCCGGCAACTCCGGCGGTCCGCTGATCGACGAAGACGGGCGCCTGATCGGCGTCAACCAGTCAACCGCGAATCCGCAAGCCGGCGCGCAAGGCATCGGCTTCGCGATCCCGTCGAATACGGTCAAGCAGCAGGTCGCGCAGTTGCAGAAGAGCCCCGGCACGCACCAGGGCACCAATGAAGGCTTCATCGGGGCATCGCTCGAGACGGTCACTCCGAGCCTCGGCGTGCAAATCAACTATCACGGCAAGGGCGTCGCCGTCGGCGAGGTTATCAGCGGCGGTCCGGCCGACCAAGCGGGGCTTCAGCCCGGCGATGTGATTCAAAAGGTTGACGGTACGTCCGTGACGACGAACGAACAAGTCGTCAAGGCGATTCAAAGTAAGAGGCCGGGGCAGACCGTGAACTTCGAAGTGTGGAGCGGCGGCGTGAAGAAGCTCGTCAGCATCAAGCTCGAAGAGCGCCCGGCGAACGTCGGCGCCCTCGTGCCGCAGCAGCAACCGCAGCAGCAGCAACAGGGCCCGAGCAGCGGCTTCGGGCCGTAAAGCCGGCGCGCGTCGGAAGACTCCTCACAGCCCCGTCCGAACGTGACGGGGCTGCTTTTTGTTTGCCGGACGCACTCGGCTGCCGCAACTTCGCGGCCCCTGGGACGTATCTAAGCAAGTGGATTAAAGCAGCGCCGCGCTTAGAGACGGCGCATCCTTGAATGTCGGTAAGCGGCAAGGCGAAGCGCGAACGCTCGCGCGTAGTTGGTCCACGACGTTTGGAATAGGGAGCAAGCATTTATGGCAAAAGTGGTCGGTATCGACCTCGGCACGACAAATTCGGTCGTCGCCGTCATGGAAGGGCAGACGCCCACCGTCATCGCGAATTCCGAAGGAAGCCGCACGACGCCCTCGGTCGTCGCCTTCACGAAGACGGGCGAACGGCTCGTCGGGCAACTGGCGAAGCGTCAGGCCGTCACCAATCCGGACCGCACCATCCGCTCGATCAAGCGGCACATGGGCACGGATTTCACCGTCAAGATCGACGGCAAGGATTACACGCCGCAAGAGATCTCGGCGATGGTTCTGCAAAAACTCGTCAACGACGCGTCGACGTATCTCGGCGACCGGGTGACTCGCGCAGTCATCACGGTGCCGGCGTATTTCAACGACGCGCAACGGCAGGCAACCAAAGATGCGGGCCGCATCGCGGGCCTCGACGTGCTGCGCATCATCAACGAGCCGACGGCGGCAGCGCTTGCCTACGGGCTCGAAAAGAAAGGCTCCGAGACGATCCTCGTGTGGGACCTCGGCGGCGGCACGTTCGATGTCTCGATCCTCGAAGTCGGCGACGGCGTGTTCGAGGTGAAGTCGACCAACGGCGACACGCATCTCGGCGGCGACGATTACGATGAAAAAATCGTCGATTGGCTCGTCTCAGAATTTCGCAAAGATCAAGGCATCGATCTCTCGAGCGACCGCCAAGCGCTGCAACGCTTAACGGAAGCGGCCGAAAAGGCGAAGATCGAACTGTCGACCTTGACGCAGGCCAACATCAATCTGCCGTTCATCACGGCCGATCAAAGCGGCCCCAAGCATCTCGACATCACCTTGACCCGCGCCGATTTCGAACGGCTGACGAGCGATCTGACCGATCGCATGGTGCAGCCTTTCAAATCCGCGCTGGCCGATGCGAAAATCGACGTGAATCAGATCGATGAGATCGTGATGGTCGGCGGTTCGACCCGCATGCCCGTCTGTCAGGAGCTCGTCAAGAAGCTGACCGGTAAGGATCAGCTCAATCAGTCCGTCAATCCCGACGAAGTCGTCGCCATCGGCGCGGCGATCCAAGCCGGCGTCCTCGCGGGCGAAGTCCGCGACGTCGTCCTGCTCGACGTGACCCCGCTCTCACTCGGGCTCGAAACGCTCGGCGGCGTGTTCACCAAACTGATCGATCGCAACACGACGATCCCGACCAAGAAATCGCAGGTCTTTACGACGGCCGAAGACGGTCAGACGTCGGTCGACATCGCGATCTTCCAGGGCGAGCGCGAGATGGCGCGCGACAATAAAAGCCTCGGCCAGTTCAGGCTCGAGGGCATCCCGGCGGCGCCGCGCGGCGTGCCGCAGATCGAAGTGGCCTTCAACATCGACGCCAACGGCATCGTCAACGTCTCGGCCAAAGACCTCGGCACGGGCAAGGAGCAGACGATCACGATCACCGCGACGACCAATCTTTCCAAGGACGAAGTCGACCGGATGGTGCGCGACGCCGAAGCCTCCGCGGCCGAAGATCAGCGCAAAAAGGAAGAGGCCGAAACGCGCAACCAGGCGTCGAGCCTCATCTACTCGACCGAGAAATCGCTCAAGGAGATCGGCGACAAGCTCGATGCCGGCGCGAAAGCCGATGTCGAAACCGCGCTGAACGATCTGCGCTCCAAGAGCGAGAACGGCACGGCGGCCGAAATCAAGGCGGCTACCGACACGCTACAGCAGGCGTCGTACAAGCTGGCCGAAGCGCTCTATCAAAAGACGGGCGGTGCTGCCGGTGCGGCCGGCCCGAATGGTGCTGCTGCCGACGGCGCAACGCCCGACGGCGCGGCCGGCGCCCAAGGGGCACCCGCGAGCGACGACGTCATCGACGCCGAGTTCAAGGAAGCGCAGTAGTACGCTGCATGGACATCGACGCACAAGCGGCGGCGGGCACCGAAGATATCGGTGCTCGCCCCGCCCCGGACGGGCAGTCCGATCCCGCGGCTGAACTCGCCGCGGCCCAAGCGCTCGCCGACGAGCGATATCAAGATCTGCAGTACGCGCGCGCCGAGATCGACAACGTGCGCAAGCGCGCGGAACGCGCGGCGCTCGAGCGGCTGACCTTTGCGCGCCGCAAACTGCTCGAGCAGTTCCTGCCGGTGCTCGACAACCTGCAGCGTGCGCTCGCGTTCGACGATTCGGAGGCCTTGCGCGGTGGCTTACAAGCAACGTTGCGCGGTTTCGAGGGAGTACTTACGCGTGAGGGGGTCGTTCCGCTCGAGACGATCGGAAAACCGTTCGACCCGCACGTCGCCGAAGCGATCGCCACGCGCGAGAGCAGCGACTACGACGATGATGTCGTCCTCGAAGAGGCGCAGCGCGGTTACCGCATGGGCGACGACGTACTGCGTCCGGCGCTGGTCGTAGTCGCGCAGCGCACCACGCCGATCGACGAAGCGGGAGCCGCCGCGACACAAGAGTGAACTACAAAGACTACTATGCGGTCCTCGGCGTCCAGAAGAATGCCGCGGAGAAAGACATCAAATCGGCGTACCGCAAGCTTGCGCGTAAGTGGCATCCCGACGCGAACCCGACCAATCAAAAGGCAGCTGAGGAGAAGTTCAAAGATATCTCCGAGGCCTACGAAGTTCTGGGTGACGCCGAGAAGCGCCGCAAATATGATGCGCTCGGCAGCGACTGGGCGCAAGCTGCGCAGCAAGCCGAAGCGCAGCGTCGCTACCGCTCGGCGCAAGGCGCCGCCGGCAATCCCTTCGCGGGAGCGCAGTTCTCCGGAGCGCCGGGCGCAGGCGCCGGCGCCGGTGGTCCAAGCGGCTTCTCGGATTTCTTCGATCTTTTCTTTTCAGGAATTGGTCGCCGCGGCGCCGGCGCTGCGCAGACTTCGGCACAAACGTACGCGCAGCGCGGCGGCGATCTCGAAACGACGCTCGAACTGACCTTGCGCGAGGCTTACGCCGGCGGCTCGAAAGCAATCAGTCTGCAGATCGAAGACGCATGTCCGCGTTGCGGCGGCAGCGGCGTCCTCAACAACGCGATCTGCCCGCAGTGCCACGGCACGGGGCGCATCGTGCAGACGCGGCGTTTCGACGTGACGATTCCGCGAGGGATTCGCGACGGCCAACGCATTCGACTGGCGGGTCAAGGCGCACGCGGCGCCGGCGGCGGAGCAAACGGCGATCTTCTTCTCGAAGCACAGATCGCAAGCGATCCGAACTTCGAGCGCAAAGGCGACGATCTGTACGTCGATCTTTCGGTTCCGATTTACGATCTGGTCCTGGGAGCCGAGGTACGGGTGCCGACGCTGACCGGCGAGGTAACGATGACGATCCCCTCCGGCACCCAGAACAACAAGATGCTACGCTTAAGTGGTAAAGGGATGCCGAAGCCCAAGGGCGGCGGCTACGGCGACGCCTACGTCCGCCTCGTCGGCGTCCTACCGACCCAACTCAGCGAGCGCGAACGCGAACTGTTCACAGAACTAGCCGAACTTCGCGCAGTTCACGCGTAGCCCGTCAGCGGAGGTCGGCGTCAGTTAGCGTGTCGAGCTTGTAGCCTTTCGGGCCTGCCGCCGGCCGCGCAAGAAACTTCTGCCGGTTTGGCGGGGTCGCAAGAAAGCGATGTTAGGTGGCCCGCCGACCCATTTGATGTGGTCGAGTATGTTCGATCCCGAGAAGCCCAGAATCCAGCGCAAGGTCAATTGGCGGCGGCTCGGCGCTCTTTTCATGCCGTATTGGCGCCAGGAGTCACTGGTGCTGGTCGGCATCGTGATCGGAGCGGTGCTTGGCCTCGCGCCGGCGCTGTTCACGCGCGCGCTGATCGATGGCGCGCTCGCCCATCACGACGTGCATGGGTTGTGGGTCGACGTCGGCGCAATGATCGGCGCTGCGGCCGTGACCGCGCTGATCGGGGTCTATCAGGGCTACCTGAATTCGCTCGTCGGCGAGGGCATCATGCGCGACATTCGTACCAGTCTCGTGTCGCACTTACACCGCATGCCGATTGCCTTTTTCACCAGTACGAAGACGGGCGAAATCATGAACCGCGTCTCGAACGACGTCGACAACGTCGACAACGTCGTGACCGGGACGCTCGTCACGATCGTGACCAACATCGCGATGATCGTTACGACCGTCGTGACGATGTTCGTCATGGATTGGAAACTTTCGCTGCTCGCACTGACGGTCGTCCCGCTGATGATTTTACCGCTGGGTCCGGTCGGCCGCCGCATGTACGTCGTACGGCGCGCGACGCGCGAGAAACGCGACGAGATTGAGAGCCTCACGCAAGAGACGCTGTCGATCTCCGGCATAACGCTGATCAAATCGTTCGTGCGCGAAGCGTTCGAAGCCAAGCGTTTTTTCGGTGTTTCCTCGGACCTGATGGGGCTCGAAGTTCGGCTGGCGATGGTCGGCCGCTGGTTCATCGCCGCGATTGCCGCGATGGTCATTGTCGGACCGGCGATCGTCTGGCTCGGCGGCGGCTACCTCGCAATCTATTACGGGCTGACCGTCGGCACGATCGTCGCATTCGTCGCGCTGCTCGGGCGGCTCTACGGACCCGCGTCCGCCTTAGCGGGCATCCAAGTGCAGATCGTCAGCGCCCTCGCCGTCTTCGAACGCATCTTCGAATACCTCGACATGACGCCCGAGCCCGAAGGCACGCAAACGCTCACGCGTCCAAGCGGCGAACTTCGCTTCGAAGGTGTACGTTTCGCTTACAGCGCCGGGCGTCAGGCACTCGACGGCGTCGATCTGCGAATTGCACCGGGCCAAGTCGCTGCCTTCGTCGGGCCTTCTGGTGCCGGCAAGACGACGATCACCCAGCTCGTGCCGCGTTTTTACGACCCCCAAGAAGGCCGCATCACGCTCGATGAGATCGACGTGCGCGACCTCGACCTTCAGTCGCTACGCTCCCACATCGGCATCGTGACGCAGGAGACGTACCTCTTCCATGACACGATCGGCGCCAATCTACGCTACGGTAACGACGACGCGACGCAAGCCCAACTCGAAGCCGCAGCCCGCGCCGCCAACATCCACGCCTTCATCGCCTCGCTGCCGGAAGGTTACCAAACGGTCGTGGGCGAGCGCGGACACAAACTCTCCGGCGGCGAACGCCAGCGATTGGCTATCGCGCGCGTGCTGCTGAAGGATCCACGCATTCTGATACTCGACGAAGCGACGAGCGCGCTCGATTCCGAGAACGAAGCGCTTATCCAAGCCGCTTTCGATGAAGCGATGCACGGCCGCACCAGCCTGGTCATCGCCCACCGGCTGTCAACGATCCTCAGCGCCGACGTCATCTTCGTCGTCGAGTCCGGCAAGATCGTCGAACGCGGCACACACGCGCAACTGCTCGCGCAAAACGGCACGTACGCGCGCTTGTACCGCACGCAATTCGAAAAGGGCAGCATCGAACTTTCGTTTCAGCCGCCCCTCCCGGGTTCCACCGCCGTTTCGGCTCCATGACCGTCCCGGGCGCACCGTAATTCGCGCTGTCGCGAACGCTTCCAGCGGCGACGGACTGCTGCGCGTTGACGGGCTTACAAAACGCTTCGGGCGCAAACTCGCGCTGGATCGGCTGACCTTCGATGTCGCGCGCGGCGACGTGCTCGGCCTCCTTGGCCCCAACGGCGCCGGCAAGACGACCGCGTTCCTGTGCTTGTGCGGCCTGCTGCGGCCCGACGCGGGCGCGATTTTTCTCGACGGCACGCGCCTCCGCGGCGATCGCGGACGAAGGATTTCGCTGATTCCCGAGACCCCCGAAGTCTATCCGATGCTCACCGTGTGGGAGCACCTCGCGTTCATCGCGGCCAGCGTCCGCCTGGCCCGTGGGTGGGAAAGCCGCGCGAACGAACTGCTCGAACGCTTCGAGCTGGGCTCCGAACGCGACACGGTCGGGCAGTCGCTCTCCAAAGGGATGCGCCAGAAGACGCTGATTGCCGCGACGGTCCTCGCCGGCGCCCCGGTCCTGCTCTTCGACGAACCGACGATCGGTCTCGATCCGCGCGGGCAACGCGAACTGCACGGTTTGATCCGCGATCTCGCCGCCGACGGAACGTCGATCCTGCTGAGCACGCACCTGATCGAATCCGCGGCGACCTTGTGTGACCGGCTGATCATCCTCAAAGAAGGCGCCGCGATCGCACAAGGCGCGGTTGCGGAACTTCGTTCCAAAAGCGACGCGGCGAAGACGCTCGAAGACGTCTTCCTCGAGATTACGGCATGAACGCTTCCCTTGTTCGATCGTTCCGGCGATGCCGGCCCGATGCAGAACCCGGCGTAACGATCCGTGCGCTGATCTTCCCAAAAGACGCGTACCTGCGAAACTCGTTTCCTTGATGCGGGCACTGCTCTTGCTCGAAGGTGCTTACCTTCGTCATCAGATCGTAACGATCTGGCGTTCGCCGCTGCGCCTAGCGGCGTGGCTGCCGTACCTCTTCTTCATCGCCTATCTGACCCTCTCACGCTTCGCGTTCGGGACGCACGCACGACATTTCGGAGCGAGGGGCGATATCTTCGGCATCTTGCAGCCCGGTACGGAGACCGGCATCGCCGGCA
The DNA here is from genome assembly GCA_030853905.1 of Vulcanimicrobiota bacterium. GTDB lineage: Bacteria > Vulcanimicrobiota > Vulcanimicrobiia > Vulcanimicrobiales > Vulcanimicrobiaceae > Nyctobacter. Next base: position 1,921 of record JALYUD010000070.1, on the reverse strand, counting down.
TGTATCTCGCTTTCGTCGGGCTCAGCGCGGTCGCCGCTACCCACGGGGCGATCCCGAGGTTCCGCAATGCAGCCGAACCCGTGCTGTATTCGAATGGCGGCGTGCGGCCGCTGACGGTCGCTGTGTGGTTACAGTTGCGCCGGACCGGAACGGGCCCATTGCGCTGGTTCAGTATCCTCGTCTACGGCTTCGTGTTCTATTGGCCCACGCACACGGATAAGGCGACGACCTTGCGTGCATTCGCGGGCGCGATTCTCGCCCTCGCGATTCTGACGTCGTTGCCGCTACCCACGTTCTTACTGGCGCGCGGGCGCCGGAAGCCGGCCGTGCGCGGCGTCGCTTGGACGACCGTAGCGCTCGGCGCCGCGTATATCGCCGCGGGCTTTGCCGGCGCTAGCGTCCGCGGACCGTTGATCACGGCAACTCACGTCGATCCCGGCCGCGCAATCGTCGCGCTGTTCGCTGGAAATTCGTTTGTGCTACTCGTTCCGGTCGCCGTCTTCGCGTTGCTGCTCGCGACGGTCGCGGCCTTGGGCGATGATGCACTGCCCGAGCTCTATGCCGCATCGCGTCTCTCCTTCGCGGCGAGTAAACGAGCGCGCTCCCCCCATTTCGCGCTTCCCTTCCGAACCGACCGCATCGGCAAGATCAACGTGCCGGGCGGCGCGCTCGCTTACGTCTGGAAGGATTGGATCGGATTTCGTCGCGCGCAAGGTGCATGGGTCCTCTGGATGCTGAGTTGCGCGTTTTGGGCCGCGTGCGGCACCGCAGCGGCGCTCGTCTCCGGGAACGACAGGAATCCTGTTGCGCTCATCATCCTGGGCATCGAGGGCGGCCTGTTCATCATCTTCATCGCGCCGCTGAGTGCCGGCCCGGTTCTTGCCGCCGATCTCGTCAAGCCGTTGTTTTGGCTGTGTTCCTCCCCGCTACGCGTGCGTCTGGCGGCATGGACGTTCGCGCGCGCATGGCGCGCCGGCGTCGCGCTCGGGCTTGCGCCGCTCGCCGTCGCCATCCTGTTCGGTGACGCCGCACTCGGCGTGCTCGCGGTTCCGTTTGCAATTGCCGTGTATTGGACCTTGCAATCGCTCGGCGTCGCCCTCCAAACACTCTTTCCGAATCCGCTCGATGCCGGCGGACCCGTCGCCGTATTGCGCTTCTTTCTCACCGTCGTGTTTTTCGTACCAGCGGCACTCGCCGTCGCCGCCGTCGCGATACTCCTACACGGCCGGCCGTTCGAACTTGGGCTGACATTCGCCGTCATTCTAACCGGCGAAGGCTGGCTTGCCATCGAGTTCGCCACATTCCGCCTACGCGACGGCGCCGCGACCTTGGGAACCCTTTCGAGGGTGCGATGGGCAATGCGCTGCCGTTATGCGCGCCACGCGCGGATTCGCCCGAGGCGGCGCGTCAACGTCGCAATTTGCGTCTGCGTCTGCGTTACGATCATCGCCATTGCTTAGGTCGGCGTGCCGCTCCCGAAACGTCCTCAGCCGAGCGCAGACGTGAACGACGGTCCCGTCGCGGCGCGCACGTCGTCGACGCTAACGCCGGGCGCGCACTCGCGGAGGACCAAGCCCTCGGGTTCGACGTCGAGGACGGCCAGGTCCGTGATGATGCGGTGGACGACGCCGCGGCCGGTCAGCGGTAAGGTACAGTGCTCGACGATCTTGTGAGAGCGGTCTTTGGCGACGTGTTCCATCATGACGATCAAGCGCTTCGCACCGTGGACGAGGTCCATTGCGCCGCCCATGCCTTTGACCATCTTACCGGGGATCATCCAGTTGGCGAGATCGCCGCTCCCGGAGACCTGCATTGCACCTAAAACGGCGAGGTCGATGTGGCCGCCCCGGATCATCCCGAACGACGTTGCCGAATCGAAGAACGACGCGCCGGGATAGACGGTAACGGTCTCCTTACCGGC
>JALYUD010000056.1 GCA_030853905.1 Vulcanimicrobiota bacterium | reverse complement strand
GGCCTGCGCCCGCCAGCGCGCCGCCGCGGCCGCGCGCCGCAACGATGCCCGAGCCCGATAACGTTCGTCCGGCGCGTGAGCTGCTCGAGGCCGTGCTCGAGCGGATGGGCGTGCCGCAGCCGCGCGTGCGTTATTACGCGCGCAGTGAAGGCGAGTACCTCGAAGTCGAGGGCCCCGACTTGGCCAACCTGATCGGCCGCCATGGGCACACCCTTGAAGCCCTCAACCTGATCTTCAACAACATGGTCAACGCGGGCGTCAAGAAGGAGCGCCGTTACTTCACGATCGACGCCGAAGGCTATCGCGCCCGCCGCGCAGACTTGCTCAAGGGCCTGGCGTTGCAGACCTTGGAGCGCGCGATCCGCGAAAAGAAACCGATCCCGCTCGAACCGATGCTTCCATCGGAGCGAAAAGTGATCCATCTTGCGCTCGCCGATAACCCGTACGTGACGACGGAATCGAGCGGAGCGGAGCCCGAGCGCTACTTGGTGGTCATTCCGCGTTCGTGAAATGCGCTCCGCACACGCGGACACGATCGCCGCAATCGCCACGGCACCGGGGCGCGGAGCGGTGGCGATCGTGCGCGTCAGCGGCGGCGGTGCTCGGACCATTGCCGCCACGGTGTGCCCGGGGACGATCCTACGGGAGCGCCGCGTGCAGCGCTGCGCCGTCGTCGGACCCGACGGCGCGCCCATCGATGAAGGCCTCGCCGTATGGTTCATGTCACCGCGCAGTTACACGGGCGAAGATGTCCTGGAGCTGCATGTCCACGGCTCACCTGCTGTCGCCCGCGAAACATTGTTGGCAGTGCTCGCGGCGGGCAGCCGGCTGGCCGGCCCCGGCGAATTCACGCGTCGCGCATTCGAGGCGGGCAAGCTCGATCTGAGCGCAGCGGAGGCGGTCGCCGAATTGATCGCGGCGGAACACCGCAGCGCCGTGCGCGGGGCAACCGCACGCCTCGCCGGCGGCCTAGCCCTCGAAGTCGAGCGCCTGCGGGCGTTGCTTGCGACGGTGCTGGAAGAATTGAACGCGTCGCTCGACTTCCCCGACGAGGTGGCGGCCCCTGAAACCGGCGCGCTGCGAAGGCGGCTGGGCGCAATCTCCGGCGCGCTCGACGATCTGGCCCGTTCCTGGGAGCGCGGCCGACTCGTGCGCGAAGGCGCTGCGGTCGCCCTCGTCGGGCCGCCCAATGCCGGGAAGTCCTCGCTGCTCAACGGGTTGCTGGAAGCCGACCGCGCCCTGGTGTCCCACACGCCGGGGACGACCCGCGACACGATCGAGGAAAGCGTTGGCCTCGGCGATGGGCTCGTTGCCCGCTTGATCGACACAGCCGGTCTGCGCCCGGACGCCACCGGCCTGGAGGCGGCCGGCATCGCGCGAAGCCGAGCGGCCCTCGCCGCGGCGCGCTTGCTGCTGATCGTACTCGACGGCTCGCGTGCGCTCGACGCCGCGGCTTGCGCCCTCCTACGTGAGACGCGCGCCCGCGAGCGCATCGTGTACTTTAACAAGGCCGATCTCGGCCGGGCGGCTTACGATGCGCGTGAGCCGCCGGAGCGCGAGGCTCTGCTGGGAAGCGCGCACGAGAGGGCGTCACTGCAACGCGTGCGAGGGGCGCTGCACGAGCGGTTAAGCGCCGACGTTATCGACGGCGCTCGCCCGCATCTCGGTACGGCGCGCCAAGCCGACGCCGTGCTCGAAGCGCGCCGCTCACTGTCGCTTGCCTTCGAAACGCTCGCCGCGGCCCAACCCGTCGACCTCCTGGCTGCGGACCTCGCCGCCGCGTTTGCCGCCCTTGGCGCGATTACCGGCCGCGACGCGAGCGAGGAAGTCCTCGACGGAGTCTTCTCGCGCTTCTGCGTCGGCAAGTAAGCCCGCGTGGTACGATCGCGCTCATGGAACGTCGAAGCGACGACGCCGCGGTCATCGTAGTCGGCGGCGGCCACGCGGGGCTCGAAGCGGCTCACGCGGCGGCGACGATGGGCCTGCCGACGCTGCTGGTGACGGGGGATCCCGAACGCATCTGCACCTTGGCGTGCAACCCGTCGATCGGCGGCAGCGCGAAGGGGCAACTCGTGCGCGAGATCGATGCGCTCGGCGGCGCGATGGCGCGCATCATCGACGCCTGTTCGCTGCACACGCGCTTCCTCAACGAATCCAAGGGGGCGGCGGTGCGGGCGTTGCGCGCGCAAGCCGACAAGCCGAGTTACGTGCGCGTTGCAACGGCGCTCCTCCGATCGCTACGGCACTTAACGATCGTGCCGGGACTCGTCGACGACCTAGTCGTCGAGGCAGGCGCGGTACGAGGCATCGTCACCGCCGACGGCCGCACCTGGCGGGCGCGGCAAGTCGTGCTCGCGACCGGGACGTTTCTGGGCGGCAAGATCTTTCGCGGCGAATACAGTGAAGCCGCGGGGCGTTTAGGCGAGCCGCCGGCGCACGCGCTCGCGGCGACGTTGCGGCGGCTCGGCTTTCCGACCGGCCGGCTCAAGACCGGGACGCCGCCGCGGGTCGATGCGGCAACCGCCGATTACGCCGCCATGCGCCGGCAGGAGCCGAGCCCCGTTCCGCTGATGTTTTCGTATGCGAGCGAACCGCGCTTTGCCGGCCCGCAGTTGCCGTGCTACGTCGTCGCGACGAACGACGCGACCCACGCGCTCGTTCGCGACAACCTGCACCGCTCGCCGCTCTACGGACTCGACCTGATCGCCGGGATCGGGCCGCGCTATTGCCCCTCGATCGAAGATAAAGTCGTAAAGTTTTCGCACAATCCCGCGCATCTCGTCTTCGTCGAGCCAGAGAGTTGGGAGGGCAATTCCCTTTACGTCGGGGGCTTCTCGACCTCGCTTCCGGCCGAGGTGCAACTGGCGATGCTGCGTACCTTGCCCGGCTTGTCGCAGGCGTCGATGCTGCGCCCGGGCTACGCGGTCGAATACGATTACGTGCCGCCGACCGAGCTGCGCGCGTCGCTCGAAACGCATCGCGTGCGCGGGCTCTACTTTTGCGGCCAACTCAATGGCACCTCGGGCTACGAGGAAGCCGCGGCGCAGGGACTCATCGCCGGCATCAACGCGGCCCGCGCGGCCCGCAGCGAAGCGCCGCTCGTGTTGGCGCGCGCGCAGGCGTACATCGGCGTGCTGATCGACGACCTGGTGACGCGCGGGGTCGACGAGCCCTACCGCATGCTCAGTTCGCGCGCGGAATATCGCGTGCTGCTGCGGCATGACAACGCGGATCTGCGTCTCTCGCCGCTCGGCCGCGACCTCGGATTGCTGTCAGTTGCGGCGTTCGCCGCCTTCGAGGAGCGTCGCGACCGATTGGCGCGGACGATCGCTTGGGCGCAGCGGGTGCGCTTACACGAGCCCGCTTCGGTCCGCGGTCTTACGGTCGCTCAAGCGCTGCGTCGGCCCGAGATCGAGGCGGCCGACGTCGCCCCCGCGCTCGCGGCACAGCCCGACGGTGTCTCCGCAAAGGACGGCGACGATGCCGAGAACCTCGCGCGGGCGGCCATTGAGATCAAGTTGGCAGGGTATGTCAGCAGGCAAGAGGGCGCGGTCGCTCGGGCGCTGCGGGCCGAGTCGCTGGCCGTGCCCGAGGATTTCGCTTTCAACGACGTAACGGCGCTCTCGTGCGAAGCGCGCGAAAAGTTCGCTCGTTATCGCCCGCGTTCGCTTGGGGCGGCCGGCCGGCTCCCGGGCGTCTCCCCGGCGGACGTGGCGATTCTGACGGTCGCTTTGCGTCGCCGCTCGGCCGAACGCAGGGCAAACGCTCCCGCCGAGCCCCGCTTGACGACGGCATGAGGAGCGATCGGGCTCTCGATCTTCCACCACTGCAGCCCTCCGTACGCGACGCGCTGGACCGCTATTGCGAGCTGTTATTGCAGTGCAATGCGTCGTTGAATTTGACCGCGGCGCGCTCGCCGGCGGAGGTCGCGGAACACGTTTCCGACTCGCTCCGAATCCTGCCGTACGTCGCTTTTCCGTTGGTCGACGTCGGAAGCGGCGGCGGGTTCCCGGGAATTGCGCTTGCCATCGCGAGCGGCGGAGCGGTGACCTTGATCGAGGCGGCGGCGAAAAAGGCACGCTTCCTCGAATCGGTCATTGGGATGCTCGGCCTTGAGGTGACGGTCGTGATCGCGCGCGCCGAAGATGCGGCTCGGCGCGCCGATTTGCGCGAACACTTCGCAGCCGCGACGGCGCGAGGCGTCGCCGGATTGTCGACGGTGCTCGAATTAACGGTGCCGTTCCTCGCCGTCGGCGGCATCGCCGTGCTGCAGCGGGGTCGCTTGCTTCCGCAGGAGCGTGAAACCGCCGCCGACGCGGCGCTCGTGCTGGGCGCGGAGATCGTTGGGGAACGGGCGACCGGTGAAACGCCCGAAGATCAGCGCCGCGTACTGCTCGTCCGGAAGTCCGCGCCGACGCCGGCTCGCTTTCCACGACGTGTCGGTATGCCGGCGAAGCGGCCGCTGTGTGGTGCCTGATGCCTGACCGTGCCGGAAAAGCCGACGATAACGCGATCCGCTCCTACCGGACCGCCACGCGCCGATGGCTCACCGTCGTAGGCAGGCGGATTTTCACTGCCGAGCGGTTTGCAAGTCATCCTTTTGGGATATCCCGCGACGACAAGGCGTTTCAAGCCCCGCGGAGCGCCGGTGGCTGCGACTGATGGCTGATCTCGCAACGCAAGCGGACGCGCGGCTACTGGAGGTGCTGCCAGAGGGAGCGCTGTTCGCCGTCGGCGGTCGAGTTCGGGACGAAGTGCGAGCGAACCTCGATGGCGTCGTGCGGCTGCACAAGGACCTCGATTACGTCGTCGTAGGGCTTGAATTCAACGATTTGGTCGAGCGCTTGAGTACCGTGGGCCCGGCGAACGTCGTCGGAGCTTCGTTCGCCGTGGTCAAGCTTGACCTTGGAGAAAGCGTGGTTGACGTAGCGCTGCCTCGACGTGAGCGTTCAATCGGCGGCGGTCACCGCGATTTCGCGGTCGAGTCGGGACCACATATCCCGCTCGACGACGACTTAGGCCGCCGAGATTTCCGCATGAACATGCTGGCTCGCGCCTTGCCTTCCGGCGGCCTCGTGGATCCGCACGGCGGTTATGCCGACATCGTAGCGCGTCGCATCGACGTGCTGCGAGACGCGGCGTTCATTGAGGATCCGCTGCGGATGCTGCGAGCGGTGCAATTTGCGGCCCGCTTCGGGTTCTCCATATCGGATCGCACCGTAGCGGCGATGTCGGAGGCAGCCGCGCTGGTCGGCAGCGTGTCCGCCGAACGCGTCCGGGATGAATTGCTGAAGCTCTTGTCCGCCGCCGAGCCCTCAGTCGGCTTCGAGCTGATGCGGCGCTGTGAGTTCTTGGAACCGCTCCTGCCGGAATTGATTGAAGGGGTGGGCGTCGAGCAAAACGAGTTCCACGCATACGACGTCTACCGACACAGTCTGGCCACGCTCGATGCCGCTCCGACCGACGACGCGCTGCTGCGGCTAGCGGCTCTGCTGCATGATGTCGGGAAGCCGCGTACCAAAGAGGGCCCGCACTTTTATCGCCACGAGCACATCGGTGCGGAGATGACCGAGGCGGCATTGACACGGTTGCGATTCCCGCGCGACACGACTGAAACCGTGGCCAAGCTTGTACGCAATCACATGTACGCCACCGGGGCGGAACTAACGGATGCGGCAGTGCGCCGGTTCATCCGGCGCGTCGGTGCCGACGATCTTTCTCGGCAGTTTGGGCTGCGCCATGCCGATATTCTTGGCAGTGGGCTTCCGAAACGGTCCGACGAGAATGAGCGATTCGAGGCTCGGGTGCGTCAAGCTCTGGCTGCCTCGCCGATTCTCGGCGTTGAAGCGCTGACGATTGACGGCCGCGATGTCGCCGCACTCGCGATCCAATGTGGGCGACTCCCGCGCGGCTCGCGTGGCGGCCCTATAGTCGGAAGAGTGTTACGCGAGTTGCTGGAGCACGTCACGGATGTGCCCTCGGATAATACGCGAGAAGCCCTACTTCGGCTCGCAGTGGGGATACTTTCGGCCGAAACGGAGCCGGTGCAGGATGAAAACCGCGACGTCGACCACTAATCGCGCGTGAGACGGTGCGTCGGTGGTTTCGG
>JALYUD010000054.1 GCA_030853905.1 Vulcanimicrobiota bacterium | reverse complement strand
GGCCAGATCGCTAAGGTCGAACGTTAGACGTCACGGCGTTATCGAACTGGTTAGAGTAAGAACTTTCGTAGAACGGCGACGTCGCGTTTCCAGGTGTGCTGCGCCAGCACGGCTTCACAGCGGTAGCCACACGCCTCGAAGAAGGTTCGCACCGCGCCTACGGCGGGCGTTTCGAGCGTCACCTTGTGGCAGTTGTAATAGTTCGCGAGCGACTCCGCGCGCCCGACAAGTGCCCCTGCGACGCCCACGCGACGCTGCTCCGGCGCGACGATTAGCGAATCGACATGAGCCAGCGACGCCGCGATGCGCAAGCCGAGCACGCCGATGATCGCGCCGTCTTGCAGCGCAGCGATCTCGTGTCGCTGTTCGTGCCAGACAACGGTGAAATTCCATTGCGTCGACAGCGCCTCGCGCTCGTGTGACCGGCGGAATGCTGCCGTCCGATCGGGCTGCACGACCTCGACGTAGAACGACGCCTCATCGGCGAGGCTCGTACCGTCCCTCGGTGACGTCGCGGCGATGGATAGCAGTTCATCTGCCGGCGACGCCTGATCCGCGGCGTCGTCTCGTCCGCCGGGTGACGCATCGCTCAGTGACGACGCTCGTTCAGACGGCGACGTCTCATGCATCCGCGGCCGCCGCTATCTCCGTCGTTGCGTCAAGCGTCCAGCCGTCGTAAGCAGCATAGACGCGCAAGCCGAGATCGTCTTCGAGCTCACGAGCGAGCCGGTCAGGCCCCGCTTCGAGCATTCGAGTGCTGAAGTGCGTCATCACGCCCACCTTCGGACGGACGATCTCGAAGATGCGGCGGGTCTGATCGAAATCGAGATGGTCGACGTCCATGTCGTCGCGATAGCGCAAAACGTTGACGATCAACACGTCGGGTGAATGAGCGGCATAATCCTCGGCGAGCCCCTCGAAATACCGGCCGCAGGGCAAATAGGAAATCGTCGTGCCGTGATACCTGAAGTGCATTCCGTACGTCTCGACGGCATGCTCGTGCCGGCACGATGCGCGCAGCTCGACGTCGTTGACGGCAAACGGACCGGCGTTCGGCTCGAGAATGTGATGCACCGGCACGAATTTTGCGGCGTACGGAAAGATGACGGCCTCACCTTCGAACGCGTCACGGGGCGCCAGCAGCGCGCCGCGTCGCCGCCAACCGCCGGTCGTCATCGCTTCGATCATCACGTTGACGTCGTTCGAATGGTCGAGATGCTTGTGCGAAAGCACGATCGCGTCGAGCTGCGTCGGATCGCACGGGGGCACCCTCGACATCGCCCGGACGAGCGCCCCTGGTCCAGGATCGACGTGAATCTGCGTCACCGCTCCGCCGTCACCATCGTCCGGCGCAAAGCGAAACCACATCCCGCCCGAAGCGCGAATCTGTTTCGCCACGACGAACCGCGCCCCACCGGTGCCCAGAAAACGAACGGAGATCATATCCGCCGCCTTCTCTCACGCGTTTCAAAGGTCCGGTGATGCCGTGGCGCATAGTCGGGACGCTTAGCGTCCGGTCATTGTCGTCACAATCGGTGAACCGCTGGGCGTTACGAAACGGCTGCAATGGCGAAATACTCGTTTTCCCGTTATCCGTACGCCGCGTTTTCTGCGGTTGCCCTTGGTACACTCACGGGTTCCCCCAACCGCCTTTGAGGGGCTGGCGTTGACGGCGTGGTATCTTGGTCCTGTCAAACGCCATCGGTAAAACCCGCAGGAAGCGCAGGGGTCACTTTATGCGGGGCCGCGCGGCGGGCGTCATTCACCAACCCATGTAGATGCCGCCGTTGATGTTGAGGGATTGGCCGGTCATGTAGTCGCCTTCGACGGCGAAGAAGCGGACGCCGCGGGCGATTTCTTCGGGTTTGGCGACGCGGTGCATCGGGATGCGTTCGAGTATCTTTTCCTGGACGTTCGGTGGAACCGACTTCCACATTTCGGTTTCGACGAAGCCGGGGCAGACTGCGTTCACGGTGATGTTGAAGCGGGCCAGTTCGATCGCAAGCGTTTTCGTGAAACCGAGGATGCCGGCTTTGGCGGCGGAGTAATTGGCTTGACCGAAGTTGCCCATCTGACCGACGAACGACGAGATGTTGATGATGCGGCCCCAGCCGTTCTCCATCAGCATCGGCACGGCGAGGTGGCAACAGTTCATCACCGAACCAAGATTCGTGTCGATCACCTCGTGCCAATCGGTGATCGACATCTTCTTGTAGGTTCGGTCGCGCAAAATGCCGGCGTTGTTGACGAGGACGTCGAGGCGCCCGTAGCGAGCCTTGATGCGTCCGAACATCTCGCCGACCGCTTCGTAGTTGGAAACGTCGCCGGCTTCGGTGTCCGCGGAGCCGCCCGCCGCTTCAATCTGCGCAACGACTCCGGCCGCTGCTTCCGCGCCGCGGATGTAATTGACGACGACCGTCGCGCCGCTGGCCGCGAGTTCGCGAGCGATCGACGAACCGATGCCGCGCGATCCGCCGGTCACGATGGCAACGCGGCCCAGCAGCGGCTTCGGATGACTGGGATCGGGAGCGGTAGCCGTAGCGCGAATCGTTTTCGTTTCCATGGTGCGTCCTCTATCGAAGATGGGTCCTCAACCTTCGCAACGCGCGCGCGCGCTCCCTCAGTGTGATTCGCACGTATGACGAAAAAGCCGCCGTCTGCTATGCCGACGGCGGCTGGCTTTGGTAGACGATCGCTTGCTGTTAGTTGTTGCTGATGGTTGCGGTCGCGTGGTTTTGGATTTCGTCGAACCGCTTGGCCATATCGTCCATCTGGCGATCGGTCGTCTCTTTGACGAAGTTCATGTTCGAGATGCCGCTGTTGACGACGCCGCGCATGGCTGCGACGTAGGTTTCCTGCAGTTTGGCGCCGTGGGTTGCGGCCTTCTCGGCAAACTCGGCCGACTTCTGTCCGGTCGTCTGAAACTCGCCCACCGTCCGCGCGACGATCTGATGTGCGCGGTCGAAGTTCTCTTGCGCGACGGCGGCCGGCGTCATCGACGCATAGGGGCGTGCCGCGATTTCGAACAGCGACTTGGCATAATCGAGGGCACGCTGGTTGGCCGACGCCACCGCGTCGACGATGAGGCCGTACGCTTGGCTCGACAGCTCGACGTAGCTCGAGGTCATCTCCTGGTTTTGCATCCGTTACTCCTGATCAGGTTTGGACGGGTGCTCTTTGGCCCACGTCCCGGTGTAGAGGCTGAAGAACGCGTCGAGATTGGAGCGGTACTGTTCGAGCGCCGCGCTCCACAGCGCGAGGGCGTCCTTGCCGCCGTCGGTCAAGGTGTAGACGCGCCGCGCCGGCCCCTGATCCTTCGGGTCCCACCAGGAGCTGATGTAACCATCGCGCTCGAGCTGCCGAAGCGCCCGATAGACCGTCCCGGGATCGGAAACGACGGCAAAGTTCTCTTTGAGCGCTTTCATGATCTCGTAACCGTGCAGGTTCAGGTCTTTGAGCATGACGAGCAGCCATGCCATCAGGTAGTTTTTCGGCGTGCCCCGCGGGGGTAAGCCCGCTTCCGTTCCCAGCATATTCTTCATAATTGCCTATAAGTGCAGTTTACACATAGATGTCGGCGGCGTCAAGCCGAAACGCCGGCGCCGCACCGTTCAGCGACCTCGCTGACCAGGCACACGGCTTCGCCGGTCACGACCTTCGCGCCGTTCTGGTTGGTGACCACGGTCTCGAGCGTCAGGATCTGTTTGTCAGGCCGGTACCCGGCGACGGTCGCCCGGACGGTTAGAGTGTCGCCGAGATAGACCGGCGCCGTAAACTTGAGCGTCTGGCTGAGATAAATCGTGCCCGGTCCGGGGAAGTCGGTCCCGATCAAGGATGAAATGTACGACCCGACAAGCATTCCATGGGCGATCCGGCGCTTGAAGCGGGTCGTTCCGGCGAAGGCCTCATCCAGGTGAACGGGATTCGTGTCGCCGGTCGCCGCGGCAAACCGTTCGACGTCTCTTGCGGTGACCGTGCGGGTCACCGATTCCCACCTGCCGAGTTCGTACTGCGTCGATTCTCCCATATGTGCATATCTTCCCTAATATGCAACTGGCATCCCATACGTGCCGGCTACCCCAGCAGCGGCACCGTCGGGAACGAGCCGGCAATGACCCCGCTCGTCGGGCGCCCGAACCACTTTTCGATGACGGTCGCGTAGACGCTGCGAAAATCGACCGTGTAACGGGCGTCGCCGTTGTCGAGGTTCGCAAGCGAGGGGTGCTCGCCGTAGAGACCGCCGCGCAGGCCGCCGCCGACGAGGAACATCGGCGCAGCTTCGCCGTGATCGGTTCCGCGGTTGGCGTTCTCGGCGACACGCCGCCCGAACTCCGAGAAGGTCATCGTCAGCGTTCGTTTATCGTTGCCGTGCGCGGCCAAGTCGGCGTAGAAGGCGGCGAGCCCATCGGAGAGCTCCTTCAGTAACCGGTCCTGCGGCGCTTTTTGACCGACGTGCGTATCGAAGGAACCGTGCTGCACGTACAGCACGCGCGTCCCGAGACGACTGCCGATGATCTGAGCGGCGAGCGCGAGGCTGCGGCCGAGCGGCGTCGCGGGATAGTTCGCAGCGGTCGTGTAGCCGGCGACGAGTTTGGGCAGTTCGGCGGCGCCGCGTTCGGCGTGATCCTCGATCGTCGCGACGAGCGGTAGGTACGGCGACGAGAACGGTACGCCGGCGTCGCGGCCGAACGTTTCGAACGCACCGCGCTCGGTCTTGTTCCGATCGCTCGTCAGCCCATAGCCGCGCAGTGCGTCGATCGCCGGCACGTCGACCCGTTCGCCGATCAACGCTTCCGGCAAGACCGGCGAGACCGCGACCGCGTTGAAGAGATTCGTGCTCGGAAGGTTCGCAGTGTCGAGGTAACGGCCGAGCCAGCCCGTCGTCGCGTACTTCTCGGGCACGGCGGTTTGCCAGATTTCCGTCGAACGGAAGTGCGAATGATCGGGATCGGGATAACCGGCGCCTTGGACGATCGCGACTTGGCCTTTGTCGTACATCGCTTTGAGCGCCGCCATCGCCGGGTTGAGGCCGACTTTTTCATCGATCCGCAAGACGTCGCTCGCCGGCACGCCCAAGGTCGGGCGATACTGATAGTACTCGGGCATCGCGTGCGGCACGACGGTATTGAGCCCATCGTTGCCGCCTTGCAGGTTGACGACGAGCAGCACGCGATCGTCGATTCCGCCGGGAAGATTCGGCAGCACCGGCGCGGCCAGCGCCTTGGCGAAGAAGCCGTCCAGGTTGGCGGCAACGGTCAAACCCGAGACGGCCCCGAGCAAGAAGTTATTGCGTTTCACGGTACGTTTCCTTAAGCCAATTGATAGGGTGGCATCGCCATCGCCAGGTACGCGCCGCCGCGCATGCGTTGTTCGTAATTTTCGCCGGACAGCGCAGCGAGCGCTGCGGTCCCGTCACCGCGCAGGTAGCCCTCCAGTTTGCCGAACGCTCCGGGTGAAACGTCGCCTTGCACGATCGCGTCGACCAGCGTCCGCGCGGCGAGGTTAGGATTTCCGGGGCCACTCGAGAGCAGCCAATCCGCCGCACTCATCACCGCGCCCGAGGTCATCAAGGCGTTGGCGAAGTTCGCGCGCGCGAGGATCGTCGTGCTGTTGATCCACGCGCTGCCCCCAGGCCAACCCTTGACGTTGGGTGGGTAGAAGAGCACCTGGTTCATGCGTCGCAAAGCGGCGAGGACTTTGGGGTCCGCAGCAGGCACGCCGAAGAGCTGGTAGCTGCCGACGACGAATTCGACCGGACTCTTGACGAGCGCACGATAGGCGCGTGGCGAATAGAAGACGTTCGAAACGAGCAAGGTCGACATCACCGGGCGCATGTTAAAGTCGTTTTTGCGCAGCAACGCCGCAACCTCATCGATGAGCTGCGGCTCGGGATCGTCGTAAACGAACGCTTCCAGTAGTTTGGCGGCGAAGTATTTCGAGGCGGCCGGCTGCGTGAAGATGATGTCGACGACGTCGCGGCCGCTAAAGTTGCCCGTCTTCCCGAGAAATGTCTTCGTGCCGTCGTCGTGCAGTTTTGCGTTGAGGACGACGTCGTCCGTTGCGGGCCGGATGCGCAGGCCCGTCCAAGCTCGCGCGCCTTCGCGTACATCGGCCTCCGTATAGTTGCCGATGCCCAAGGTGAAGAGTTCCATCAGCTCGCGGGCGTAGTTCTCGTTCGGATGCGCCTTGGCGTTGTATCGATTGTCCAGGTACTTGAGCATCGCCGGGTCGACGGACACCTGCTGCGTCAACTCGCGCACGTTGCCCAGCGCATACTGCCTAAAGAGGGCATTCTGCGCCACGATTTCCGCCGGAGTGACGCCTTTCTGGAGGGCTGCCGTCGTGAAGTGGCCGTGCCAGAAGAGCGTCATTTTTTCTTGCAGCGGCGCAGGCGTCGCGATCATGCGATCGAGCCACCACAGCTGGGTGGCGAGAATGCCTGCGGCCTCGAGTTTGCGACGCGATTTACGGAGTTCGACGAGTTCTGGATCCTTCACCCCGCGCATTCTTACGCGATCGAGAAGTTGCGCGTCGACGGCCGACTCGTCAGGCAGATTCGGCGCATCTGGTAGCGACGAGGTCGCCGGGAAGTCGAGCAACGATGCCACGGCGCCTTGCATCGACGCGCGCCCAAGCCGTGCGACGTCGCCGGGTGAACCGCCGAAACCGGCGCGCCGCAGCAGATGTGCAGCCAGCCGCGCGTTCCAAGGCCCCGTATACGGCGACAGCGGATACGCGGACAGGGCCCCGCCGGGGCGAAACGACTGCGGGACGGCCGAATTCATGACGGTATCCTAACGCGAAAAAAGTTGGGACGCTCCGGTTATCGCGCAAATCTAACCGCTGCTTAAACGATTGCGGCAATGTAAGGCGCCCGCATTGGGGGCGGCGAACCGGGCGGCGATGCAGCTCCTCGAAACGCGGATCGATCCGGCCGACGGTGCCTTTCGCGAAAATCAGGCACATCTGGGCGGTCTCGTCCGCGAGTTGCGGGAGCGGCTCGAACGCGTCCGGGCCGGCGGTGGTGCGGCGGCGCTGGAGCGGCATCGTAAACGCGGCAAGCTACCGGCTCGCGAGCGGATCGACCGGCTCGGGGACCCGCTGACGCCGTTCCTGGAATTTTCGCCGCTCGCTGCCGACGGCGTGTACGATGACGACGTGCCCGCGGCCGGAATCGTGACGGGTATCACGACGATCGAAGGCCGTACCTGCGTCGTCGTCGCCAACGATGCGACGGTCAAAGGCGGGACGTATTATCCGCTGACCGTCAAGAAGCACTTGCGCGCCCAGGAAATCGCGCAGCAGAATCATTTGCCATGCATCTATCTCGTCGATTCCGGCGGCGCGTTTTTGCCCAAACAAGACGAAGTCTTTCCCGACCGTGACCACTTCGGCCGCATCTTCTATAATCAAGCCCGCATGTCGGGCGCCGGCATTCCACAAATTGCCGCAGTCATGGGTTCGTGCACGGCAGGCGGTGCGTACGTCCCGGCGATGTCCGACGAAACGGTCATCGTCGCCGGCTACGGCACGATCTTCTTGGGCGGCCCGCCGCTCGTGCGCGCGGCGACGGGCGAAGTCGTGACGGCAGAAGAGCTCGGCGGGGCGGACGTGCACACGCGGCTTTCGGGCGTCGCCGATCATTACGCTGCAAACGATGAGGAAGCACTCGCGCTCGTGCGCGCGATCGTTGCGAACCTGCCGCTTGATCGCACCGCCGGAGCGCATGGGTACGAGCACGCCGCAACCGCCGACATTTCGCGCAACGACGCGGCGGCTTTTCGGCACAGTGACGGGGCCCCAATTCCGCGCGCGCAGAGCGAACCGCCGGCCTACGATCCACAGGAACTGTACGGCATCGTCCCGCGCGATGCGCGCATCGCCTACGACGTCCGCGAGGTGATCGCGCGAATCGTCGACGGCTCGCGCTTTCACGAATTCAAGACGCGCTACGGCACGACGCTCGTGTGCGGCTTCGCCCGCATCGAAGGCCAACATGTCGGCATCCTGGCGAACAACGGCATCCTCTTCAGCGAGAGCGCGTTAAAGGGCGCTCACTTCATCGAACTCTGCGTACAGCGCGCAACGCCGCTCGTGTTTTTGCAGAACATCACCGGCTTCATGATCGGGAAGGAGTACGAGAATCGCGGCATCGCCAAGGATGGCGCGAAACTCGTTACCGCCGTCGCCTGCGCCGAGGTCCCCAAGTTCACCATCGTGATCGGCGGGAGTTTCGGCGCCGGTAACTACGGTATGTGCGGCCGCGCTTACGCCCCGCGCCAACTGTGGATGTGGCCGAACGCGCGCATCTCCGTGATGGGCGGCGCGCAAGCCGCCTCGACCCTCTTGCAGGTTCGCATGGACGCGCTAAATGTAAAGAACCAAACGATGAGCGCGCAAGAGCAGAGCGATTTTACCGCGCCGATCCTGGAGAAATACGAACGCGAGGGAAGTGCCTACTATTCCAGCGCGCGCCTGTGGGACGACGGAATCATCGACCCGCTCGACACCCGTCGCGTTCTCGGCCAGGGCCTAGCCGCCGCAACGAACGCCGCGATCCGCCCGACCCACTTCGGCGTCTTCAGAATGTAGCGTCGTCCACGGCGAACGTAGCACGAATTGCGCCGGACCGAAAGGACACGGGATGCCCGTGACGCGGGATGCCGGTGATGCGGGCCCGGGGGCTGAAGCGGAGCGCAACCGAAAGAGCCCCGCCGCTGTCGCAGTGCCCGTGGGATTGCGTCGGCTTCGTAGGATGTCGCGCCGTTTCGCGGCGTCACCGTTCGCAGTCGTCGCCGCGTACGCGGCGTGCGTTCTCATTTGGAGCACCACGTGGCTAGCGATCAAGGTTTCGCTCGTAGGACTGCCGCCGATCTTCGGCGCCGGGGCGCGGTTCATCATCGCCGGGCTCGTGCTTTACGCACTGGCCGTGGCGTTGCGCGTCGATCTGCGCAAACATGCGCCGCCGCTGCACCTCGTTGCGGTGCTGGCGCTGACGATGTTCGGGATCAATTACGCGCTGACGTATCTGGCCGAGACGCATCTCGCGTCGGGTCTGGTCGCCGTCCTGTTCGGCACGATGCCGTTCTTCATCTTCGGCTTCGCGCGCGTCGTCGTCGGCGAACGGATTGACCGCAAGACGATCGGCGGTGCTTTGCTCGCACTCGGCGGCGTCGCGCTGATCTCGCTCGTCGGCAACATCCGTGGCGATCTGCTGTATGTCATCGCGGCGCTGATCGCGGCGGCTTCTTCTGGTTTCGCCAACGTATATCTGAAGCGCTTTGCCCAAGCGCATCCGCTCGCCACCCTTCCCCCTGCGATGTTACTTGCGGGGGTCGGCCTAACGGTTCTCGGCGGACTTTTCGAATCCGTCGACTGGCACCGAGCGATCGCTCCGGCATCGCTCGCGTCGCTCGCGTACCTCGCTCTTTGCGGAAGTGCGGTCGCGTTCTATTTCAACCACTGGCTCCTGCAGCGGATTTCCTCGGGCACGATGGGCCTCTCGGCGCTGATGATTCCGGTCTTGGCCGTGACGGTCGGCGCTCTCGCCGGCGGTGAAGTTTTCGGCAGCCGCGATCTCGTCGGCGCGCTGCTCGTGATCGCGGGCGTATGGCTAACGCTCGGCCGGCGCCCCGCGCAGGCCGATATGGCCGCACCGGTCGAAACCCAAGCCGTCGCATGAGAAACCGTCGCATGAAAAAACGATGACGCCGCAATCCCTGGGGGCTCGCGCCGACCTCGGACTGTTCGTTCTCCGACTCGTCCTAGGTGGGGCGTTCGTCTTACACGGCTGGCCGAAGATCCAACACCCGACGGCGTGGGCCGCGCACATTTTGCCCGGAACGCCGCCTTGGCTTTCGTTCATCGCGGCGATTGCCGAGTTCGGCGGCGGCATCGCGCTGATTCTCGGCCTCATCACGCCGCTGTTCGCCTTTCTGATCGCCTGCAACATGGTCGTCGCGATCTTCTTCGTCGCCATCCCGCACGGTGCAAAGTTCGTCAGCACCTCCGGCGGCCCGTCGTTCGAGCTGCCCCTGATCTACCTCGCCGCAGCCTTCACCTTGCTGCTCCTCGGCCCGGGCCGCGGGTCATGCGACGCCGCACTCTTCCGCGAACGTAGCCGCCGCAGGCGCTAACGTACCATGAAAGAACCCATCGTTCCGCAATTCGAAGCCGACGCGTTCATACGCTGGGAGGAAGCGCAAGAGCTGCGTTTCGAGTTGCACCACGGTTTCGCGGTCGCGTTTGCGGGCGGTACGGTCGATCACGATCGGATCGGCTTTAGTCTGCGGAAGATTTTCGAGCGACTGTATCCTCTGCCGTGTCGAACCTTCGGCTCCGACGTGAAAGTGCGGGTCGGCGTCGCGAGTTTATACTACGCTGATGTCGGCGTCTTCTGCGAAACCGTCAACGGCGATGCCACGATTGTCGACCGTCCACGAGCCATCGCCGAAGTTCTTTCGCGAAGCACCCGCGCTTACGACGTCGTCGAGAAGCGCGCGGCTTACCGCGCGATGACCTCAGTCGAGACGTACGTGATTGTGCACACCGAGATGCGCCGCATCGAAGTAGACACGCGCTCAACGAACGGCCGCTGGAGGACGGACACGTACGATGACGATGAGGCATACCTGAACGGCCAGGCCTTCCGGCTCGAAGAGGTTTACGGAAGACTATGATGCGCCGCTTGCGGAACGATCCGAGTCGGCTAAATCCCCGCGAACCATTCGTAGCCGTTGTCTTCCCAGTAGCCGCCGTTTCCTCCGCCGATGTGCTTGAAGGAGTCCACGAGCTCGATGCGGCGGACCCATTTGGTGCTCTTGTAACCGAGTTGCGTCGGGACGCGGAGGCGCACGGGGCCGCCGTTGTCGGCAGGAACCGGGCGACCGTTGAAATAGAGGGCGAGCTGCGTTTGCGGCTGGGCGGCTTGGTGCAGGTCGAGACTGTCGTAGAACTTCGCGCCCTGTTGGTCGACGTCGAAGGCGTGGAAGACGACGTAGCGCGCCTTGCTCATCGGCCTTACGAGTCCGAGCAGCGAACCGAGCGCCACGCCTTTCCAGCGTCCGACCACGCTCCAACCCTCGACGCAATCGTGACGCGTCGCTTGATCGATCAGCGCCATGGCGTTCAGTTGAGGCAAGGTGAAACGCTGCGGCCGTTCGACGAGGCCGTCGACCGCTAAGCGGTAGTCGCGAAATCCGTGGCTGCGCAGCGCGGCGTACACGGGATCGGTCGGTGTCGGCAGGCTGTCGATCGGATACGTGCTGATCGGCGTAACCGCGCTTTGCGGATAGATGCGGGCCAGGGCACCGCGGCCGATCGCGAAGCGGTTGAACGCGCCGTCGTACGAGATCACGCGATGGATTGCGGCATTGTTGTTGAGAGCGTTGGTGACCGGAGCGCAGCCCCCGAGCGCGGCCGAAATGCTCGCGGCGACGAACAGCCGCCGCTTCACGGGCCCGTCCCTTCATGTTTGCCCAGGCGATACGTGCCGAGCGTCATCGAGCGCATGTTGTTGATGAGGCCGGTCACGACGACCAGAAAGACGTGTCCGAAGATGAACGCGATCAGCAGCATCATGATGATGAAGTGTAGCGTCCGCGCGAATTGGCGTCCGCCGAGGATCGTCGTCAGCGGATGCGCGATCGAGTCGATTCCCGGCGACAACGCGAGCCCGGTGATGACGACGAGCGGGATCAAGCCGAAAAGCACGACGTTATAACCGGCCTTTTGCAGCGGATTGTACTTGCCGTGATCGGGCGGCTCTTTGCGCAGCCGCAAATAGTACGCAAGGTACGGGCCAATCTTTGGGAAGTCCGAGCGCCGCAAGACGATCAGACGCAGGTCCTTGCGGAACACCCCGGCCACGAGATAGATCACCCCGAAGATGGTCAGCACCCACCCGAAGAAGAAATGCCAGCGCCGGCCGCTGGCGAGGTCCTGGTAACCGGGGAAGGTTATCCAGCCGGGAAAGGCGCGAGCTTGCTTACTGCCCTGGCCGTCGTCGGTGTAACCAAGCCAGTTCGTCGTCGTAAACCTGTGGCCGAAGAGCGTCGTCGTGCCGATCGGGTTCAGGTCGGTGCCGCTTGTTCCAATAGAGAGAATGCGGTGCTGCGGGCTGCTGAGGTCGGAGGCATCGAGGTACGGGGCGGCGTTGAAAATCTGTAGACCGCTCATGATCAAGATGACCATTGCCAGCGCGACGACCCAGTGCGTCACCCGGGTGGCGACGGAGTGCCGCTTCACGACGCGGCCGGTGTCGCGAACCGCAGCGCTTCGCGCCGAAGTGTGGCCCACGGTCGAATCCATGCCGCCCATTCTAACGTATTCGGCCAGCGAGCGGACGTAAGGACACCTACAGCGCGGCGCGGAACCGCCGCGGATGCCGCCGAGCCGCCCCTCGCGTCCGATCGAACGCCTTCTGATCGCCAACCGTGGTGAGATCGCGATTCGCATCGCTCGGGCCGCGCGGGAATCCGGCATCGTGCCGCTCGGCATCTATTCCGACGCCGACCGGAATGCTGCGCACGTCGCCGCGATGGATGACGCTCTGCGCATCGGGCCGGGTCCCGCGAGCGAATCGTATCTCGACATCAAGCGCGTGGTCGCTGCCGCGCGCGAGCTGCGCGCGGACGCGATCCATCCCGGCTACGGCTTCCTCTCCGAGCGCGCGCCGTTCGCGCAAGCCGTCATCGACGCCGGACTGACGTTCGTCGGGCCGACTCCGGCCGCAATCGCGGCCATGGGCGACAAAAGCGAAGCGAAACGGCGCGTCCGGGCGGCCGGCGTTCCGGTTGTCCCGGGCTACGACGGCGATGACCAGAGCCCCGCCCACCTCCGCGTCGAAGCGGAACGGATCGGCACGCCGGTACTGATCAAAGCCAGTGCCGGCGGCGGCGGCCGCGGCATGCGCGTCGTCGACGACGTAAACACGTTCGCTGAGGCCCTCGAGGCGGCGCGTCGTGAAGCCCTCGGCGCCTTCGGCGACGATCGCGTGCTGCTCGAGAAGTATCTCTCGCGCCCGCGCCACATCGAATTCCAAATCGTCGCCGACGCTTACGGTGCAATCGTGCACTTCGGCGAGCGCGAGTGCTCGATCCAGCGCCGCCATCAGAAGCTGATCGAAGAGGCGCCGTCGGTCGCGCTCGATGCGGCGTTGCGCGAACGGATGGGCGCGGCGGCCGTCGCGGCGGCGCGTTCGGTCGGCTATACGAACCTCGGAACGGTCGAGTTTTTGCTCGATGACGCGGGCGCTTTTTATTTTCTGGAGATGAACGCGCGGCTGCAAGTCGAGCACCCGGTCACCGAAAGCGTGTACGGAATCGATCTGGTCCGCTTGCAGCTCGCGCTCGCAGGAGGCGCGGCGCTGGAATACCGGCAGGAACAGATTGTGCCGCGCGGCTGGGCTATCGAGGCGCGCATCAACGCCGAAGATCCGCTGCACGGCTATCTGCCGGCCGCCGGAACGATCACGCGCTGGATGGTGCCGCGCGCGAGGGATGCCGCGGTCGACGTCGGCACAGGCGGCACGCGCGCGCGCGACGGCAGCGGAAACGTGCGCGTCGACGCGGGCGTGCGCGACGGCAGCGACGTGTCGATCTTCTACGACTCCCTGTTGGCCAAAGTGATCGCTTCGGGCCGCGACCGCAACGCCGCCGTGACGCAGTTGACGCGCACGTTGGCCGCGACCCGCATCGCGGGCGTGCCGACGAACGTCCCGCTGTTGCTGCGCATCGTGCGCGACCCCGACTTTCGCCGGGGGAATACGACGACCGCGTTTCTTGCCGATCATCCAGCGCTTGCAACGGAGGCGGCGGACGGCCGCGAGGGCCCGCTGTTGATCGCACTTGGCGCCGTGCTGGCCGATCAGCGTTCCTGGCGCGTGGCCGGTATCGGCGTTCCCATCCGCCTGCGCGAAGCAGAGCGGGACCTGGTCCTGACGGCATCGCGCGTAGCTGCGCAAGTTTGGCGGATCGAGGGCGACTATACTGGTGAGGTAACGTTCGAGGTAGCGGCATCGACATTGTCGGGCGCCACGGATGTCGGCGAGCGCGTCGTCGCACGCACCAAAGATGAGCGTTACGCCGGCCGGGCGCGGGTCGATGTGCTCGGGGTCGATGTCGTCTATGACGATGCGGCGTACCGCTTCGCCTTCGCCGCCCCGCCCGCGCTCGGCGCCGGTGGTTCCCACGCCGCGAGCGGCGCGGACGCGGTCGTCTCACCGATGCCGGGCAAGATCGTCAAGGTCGCCGTCCGACCCGGGGAGCGAGTCGCGCAGCGCGATCTGCTCGTCGTTCTGGAAGCGATGAAGATGGAGCATCGCATCGAGGCGGCGCGGGATGGAACCGTTGCTTGTGTCAAGGTCGAAGCGGGCACGCTCGTCCGCGGCGGGGCCACGCTCGTCGAACTCGAACGGAAAACAGAGGGACGAAAGCAATGAGCGCTCTCGATCTCGCTTCGCTGCCGAAGCGCGTCAAGGTCTGCGAGATGGGCCCCCGCGACGGGTTGCAGAACGAGGCCGCGGTCGTCCCGACCGCCGATAAGGTCCGCTACATCGATCTGCTCTCGCAAAGCGGCCTCCCCTTGATCGAAACAACGTCGTTCGTTCGCCCGAGCGCCATCCCGCAACTGACCGACGCGCAGGACGTGATGGCGCGCATCGAGCGCCGCCCCGGCGTCACGTATGTCGCGCTGACCCCGAACCTGCGCGGCTTGGAGCGCGCACGGAGCGCCGGCGTGCGTGCCGTCGCCGTGTTCACGGCGGCCTCGGAAG
>JALYUD010000004.1 GCA_030853905.1 Vulcanimicrobiota bacterium | reverse complement strand
AACGTGAACTGGTTCGACATCGAGACGTTGCCCGAGCGGCTCGCGGTCATCGGCGGCGGTTATATCGGGCTCGAACTGGGACAGGGCGCGCAGCGGCTCGGGAGCCGCGTCACGATCTGCACGTCGGGCGAAAAGCTGATGCCGTCCGAGGACGAAGACGCCGTGGAGGTCGTGCGCCGTGCGCTCGAACGCGACGGTGTCGCCTTCCAGCTCGACTGCAAGACGACGTCGGTCCGGCACGACGGCACGACGTTCGTGCTCGGCTTCGACAACGGCACGTCGCTCGAAGCTGATGCCCTACTGGTTACTGCCGGCCGCACTCCCAACACCGACGGCCTCAATGTGGCAGCCTCCGGCGTCCGGCTCGACAATGCGGGTTTCGTTGCCGTCGATGATGTTCTGCAAAGCGCCTGTCCCGGCGTCTATGCAATCGGCGACGTCGCTCGTCAGCCGGCGTTCACGCACGTCTCATGGGAAGACTTCCGCCGCCTGCGCTCGACCTTTTCCGGAACGCCGCGCAAACGCGACGACCGCGTCCTCTCGTACACGACGTTCACCGAGCCGCAACTCGCGCGCACCGGCTTGACCGAACGCGAAGCGCGCGGTGCCGGGCGCAACGTCAAAACGCAGACGCTTGCGCTCGGCGACGTGGCGCGCGGCGAAGAATGGAATCTCAGCGACGGCTTCTACCGGCTGGTCGTCGACGCGAACAGCGACGCGCTCGTGGGCGCAACGCTCGTCGGTTACGAAGCCGGCGAAATCATCCACGCCCTCGCGTTGGCAATCCAACTCGGCGCGACGCGCCACCAACTCGACGACTTCATGGCGATTCACCCGACGTTCTCCGAAGGTCTCCCCTCGCTCGCCCGCATGTTCGAATCCTGAGATCGACAACTCCCGATGCACTACGGTGCCAGCGCCGTGACCAGACGTTCGATGTCCTGGGTGGTCGAGTAGATGGCGATGCCCGCCCGCAGGACTCCGGCGGCCGATTCGGGCGCGACCGTGCGAACCGCGGTCGCGGCGTAGAAATCGCCGTGCGAAACGAAGATGCCATGGTCGCAGCTCAACCGTTCAGCGACCGCAGACGGCTCGCGGCCCTGCACCGTGAACGCCACGGTCGGATGGCGCGGTATTCCCGGCGCCGGCTCGTAGAGAGTCACGTTGGGGAGCGCTCGCAAACCGTCGATCAGCGCACCGAACAGGGATTCTTCCGCACTTGAAACTGTGCGCAGTGACGCGGCAAGTCGTTCGCGGCGCGACCCGCCCTCCGCGGCGCCGGCTTCGGCGAGAAATTCGATCGCGGCGCCCGTTCCGACGATGCCCTCGTGGTTGAGCGTGCCGCTCTCGGCGCGCTTGGGACCGAGCGGTGTTTGAGGTGCGACGCGCGGAAAATCGAAGCGCTCGAGTAGGTCGCTGCGCATGTACGCGACGCCGACGTGCGGGCCGTAGACTTTGTACGACGAGAAGGTCAGCAGATCGGCGCCGAGCGCATCCACGTCGAGCGGCGTATGTGCCGCCGCGTGGACGGCGTCGACGAAGACGAGCGCACCGGCGCGGTGAGCATCCGCGGCCAGCTTAGCGACGGGATTGACGGTGCCGAAGGCATTGGACGACAAGCCGACGGCGACGAGGCGCGTGCGCGGACCGAGCAACGCTTCAAACGCCGCGACGTCGAGTTCGGGACGACGTTCCAGGAGTGGGATCCCCTTGACGATGACTCCATAATCGCGTTCGAGCGCGACCCACGGATCGATGTTGGCGTGGTGGTCGAGATCGGTCACGATGATCTCGTCGCCCGCGCGCAGACTGCGCCCGACGGCGCGCGCGATGTGGAAGGTCAGCGTGGTCATATTGGCGCCGAATAGGATCTCGTCCGGTGACGACGCGTTGACGAAGGTGGCGGCGAGCGCCCGCGCTCGGTCGATTGCCGCGTCGGTCTCGATGCTCGCGGCGTAGGCCCAACCGTCGTTGGCGTTGTGGTGGAAAAGGTAATCCGTCATCGCCGTGGCGACCGCACGCGGAACTTGCGTGCCGCCCGGCCCATCGAAATACGCGACGAAACGGTCGCCGATGCGCCGCCCGAGAGCGGGAAACTCAGCGCGGATACGGGCCGCTACCTTCGCTGCGGTTGACGTCATGCCGCCGCCCTTCGCCGGCGAACGTCACGACTTTCCTCTTTCCGTCTAGGGAGTTTCGCGGATCACCGACGCTGTTTAACGGGACGGGGGTCGCTCGCTGCACGAGGCGACGACGAGGCGCGAGCGCGTCGCGCGCGAAGCGGGCGATATGCGCCGTATCGTTGTAGCGTTCGTCTGCCTTTTGCTTGCCTCGCCCGTCTTGGCCGCCGACGCGCCGCTGACGTATCCCGCCGCTTCGCGCGGCACGGTCAGCGACACGTATTTTGGGACGGTCGTCGCCGATCCGTACCGCTGGATGGAGAACGTCGACTCGCCGCAGACGGTCGCTTGGGTCAAGGCCGAAAATGCGCTGACGCACTCCTACCTCGACGGGATCCCGCAGCGCAGCGCGATCGCAAGCGTGTACCGGACGCTCTACAACTACGAAAAGATTGGCGCGCCGTTTCGGGAGGGCGCGCACTGGTTCTACGAGCGCAACAGCGGCCTGCAAACCCAATCGGCCATCTACATCCGCAATTCGGAAACGGGTCCGGCGCGGTTGTTCTTCGATCCGAACACCCTCTCGCCCGACGGCACCGTGCAGCTCGCCGGCTTCTCGTTCACGCGCGACGGCAAATTGATGGCCTATGCGACGCAGACCGGCGGCGCGGATTGGCTGACATGGCACGTCAAATCCGTGGCGACCGGCAAAGACCTTCCCGACGTCCTGTACTGGTCGAAGTTCTCAGGCGCCGCTTGGAGCGGCGACGGCGGATTCTATTATGCGGGCTACGATGCGCCGACGGCGACCAACAAAACGCTCTCCGCGCTCGGTGTGCAAAAAGTGTGGTTTCACCGCCTGGGCACAACGCAACACAACGATCGGCTGGTCTTCGCCTCGACGGCGCATCCCGATCAGTTCGTCAGCGTCGACGTTTCCCACGATCAGCGGTTCGTTTTTCTCGAACGCTCGAAGGGCAATGGGAACGCGCTCGCTTGGAAGCGGCGCGGCGAGCCCGACGGCGCGTTCCGGCCGGTCTTCGGGCTCGACCCCAACATCCAATACAACGTCGTCGGCAACGACGGCACGCGGGTGTACGTGCAAACGAATCTCGATGCGCCACGGCTGCGGGTCGCGGCGTTCAACCTGACGGACCGCTCGCACGCGCTCCACGACATCGTCCCGCAGAATGGCGATACGCTCGATAACGTCACGTTGATCCGCAACCGCTTCTATCTCGGCTATCTTCACGATGCGCACTCGGCGGTTCGGATCGCGGACATCACCGGGCGTCCGCTCGGGGAGATCGCGCTGCCCGGCATCGGCACGGCCAGCTTGCCCACAGCGCAGCGCGAGGATCGCATCGCGTACTACAATTTCCAGTCGTTCGCGTATCCGCCGGTCAACTTTCGCTACGACACGCAGAGCGGCGTCAGTACGGTCCTGAACCGTTCCACGATCGCCTTTGATCCCTCGCCGTTCGTCACCGAGCAGTTATTCGCGACCTCCAAAGACGGGACGCGCGTTCCGGTCTTCGTGACCCACCGCAAAGACATGCCGCTCGATGGGACGACGCCCACGATCCTCTACGGCTACGGCGGTTTCGACATCTCGCTGACGCCGTATTTCTCCAAAGAAACGGCGCTGTGGTTGAAGATGGGCGGCGCCTACGCGTTTGCGACGTTGCGCGGCGGCGGCGAATACGGTGACGCCTGGCACGACGCGGGCCGTCTCGCGAACAAGCAGCACGTCTTCGACGATTTCATCGCGGCGGCGCAAATGCTGATCGAGCGCAAGATCACCTCGACGCCGAAGCTGGCGATCAACGGCGGCTCTAACGGCGGCCTGCTCGTCGGGGCCGTCCTAAGCCAGCGTCCCGAACTCTTCGGCGCGGCCGTCGCCGAACAAGGCGTGCTCGACATGCTGCGCTACGAGGATTTTACCGTCGGCAAAGCCTGGATCACGGAATACGGCTCCGCCAAAGCGTCGGCCGCGCAGTTCCAAACGCTCTACGCCTACTCGCCGCTCAACAACGTCAAAGAAGGAACGCATTATCCGCCGACGATGATCACGACCGCCGACCACGACGACCGCGTCTACCCGTCGCACTCGTTCAAGTTCACCGCCGCCCTACAGCACGCGCAAGCCGGCCCTGCGCCGATCCTCCTGCGTGTCGAAACGAACGAAGGCCATTTCACCGGTCTCACGACCGACAAAGCGATCGCCCTAACTGCCGACTTCTACGCGTTTCTGGTGAAAAGCCTCAACTTCACGCCGGTGTTGTGAGTCCATGCCCCCTGCGATGCCACGCGGAACACGAACTCGTCCATGGAAATCTGCTCGGCTTAGCGAAGTGATCCGCTGATGAATCGTTTTGCGCCTCTCTTCTTTGTGGCACTCCTTGGATTGGCGGCCGGGTGCGCATCGGGGGCACACCATCCATCCGCATCGGCGGCTAATAGCACTTCGCCTAACGCTGGGTCGCCAAGGCTGGTGGCGATCGATAACGGGCAATCGATATATCAAACCGGGCGGG
Organism: Vulcanimicrobiota bacterium; assembly: GCA_030853905.1. Classification (GTDB taxonomy): domain Bacteria; phylum Vulcanimicrobiota; class Vulcanimicrobiia; order Vulcanimicrobiales; family Vulcanimicrobiaceae; genus Nyctobacter. Next base: position 3,935 of record JALYUD010000004.1, on the reverse strand, counting down.
ATTCGAGCGGGAAGCAGATCGTTGCCCGCCCTCCCGCGCTCTACCCGAATTGCGCTGCATGCCACCGGGCCGATGGTGCAGGCGGGATCCATTTGCCCGGCGGTGCCGTCAGTGCAGATCTACGTCACAAGGCGCTCGTGAGCGGCCAGCCGCATCCGTACACACTTGCGCTGCTGGAACGCGCCATCTCAACGGGAATCGACAACAACGGCCAACCTTTGAATCCCGTCATGCCGCGTTGGAAGCTTTCCAAACGCGATCTGCATGACGTTGCCTATTATGTCCTGACGAAACTGAAGTGAGCGCGACCCCGGTGCCTGTGCACTAGACATGGGGCAGCGACGGTGGAGGAGACGGAACCTCAGAAGTTGCCGTTGCGAATGTCGTCGAACGCGCGCACGAGTTCGGCTTTCGTGTTCATGACGACGGGGCCGTAGCGCATGATCGGCTCGCCTAACGGCCGGCCGGCAACGAGAAGAAGACGCGCGGCTTCGTTAGGCGCACTGACCGTGACTGTCGTTCCGTGGGTAAGCACCGCGAGTTCGCCGCGCCCAAGCGAGCGTTGTACCGGCGGTTCTCCGACTTCGAGCGCGCCGTCTATCGTATAGATGAACGCGTTATGCGCTTGCGGCAGTGCGCTTTCGAATCGGGCGCCGCGTTCGAGACGAATATCGAGATACGTCGGCTCGGTGGCGACGGCTTGCACCGGTCCTTCTACGTCCCCGAAGCGACCAGCAACGACTCGCACGCGCGCGCCGTCAACCGTTACTTCAGGAATCCGTTCCGGAGGGATGTCCTGATAGCGCGGGGTCGTCATCTTGTCTTTCGCCGGAAGGTTGACCCACAGTTGAAAGCCCCAGAGCAGACCGTTTTCTTGCTCCGGCATTTCGGAATGCTGAATGCCGCGCCCGGCGGTCATCCATTGCACGCTGCCAGCCGTCAAAAGGCCGGTGTTTCCTTTATCATCGCGGTGGCGCATGCGGCCGGTCAGCATGGACGTGACCGTTTCAAAGCCGCGGTGCGGGTGCTCCGGGAAGCCGGCGATGTAGTCATCCGCGCTATCGGAGCGGAACTCGTCGAGCAACAGAAACGGGTCGAGATCGGGCAATGCAGGTTGTCCGATGATGCGACTCAGCCGAACCCCGGCGCCGTCGCTCGTTGGCATCCCCCGAACGACGTTCGCCACCTGCCGCAGGCTCGTTTGTGCCGTATTGTCGATCATTCTGCGCTCTCCCCGAAATCGCTCCATTCTCCATAACCCGCCACGGGTTGCGTAGGCTTGGAGCGAAGCGGCCGGCGCAGGCCGAGCGAGGCGCACGATCGCGAAACAGGGCCGGTACGCAGAGGCGGTCCGTTATACGAACGCGCGGGTTGGAGATCGCGGACGCGCAATGGGGGGCGCTAATGTCGTGGACGGACTTTCTTCCGAACCGACGCGCGCGCAGTTGAGGGGCCTTGTTTTGCCTTGACGAACCATCCGAGGCATGAGCGCCGTGGAGTATCCGCTTGCGATGACGCGGGAAGCCTTTGAAGGGTGGGCTCCGACTGTCGCGGAGCGTTGGGAATGGGTGCGCGGCTTTGCGATCCCCGTGCCGCACGCTTTTGCCGGGGGCACCTGGGCGCATGCGCGTATCGCATCGCGCGTCTTCGCGAAGATAAGCGCGGGTCTCCAACCGCCCTGTGAGCCGGTAATCGGCGATCTGATGCGTGTGGCAACGCCGACGTCGCAGCGTTACGGTGACATCTACATCGTATGCGAACGGATCGATCCGTCGGCGACGGTACTGGCCATTCCCAAGGTCGTTATCGAAGTCGTCTCGCACGAGTCGGTCGAGCGTGATTTGCTCGAAAAGCGGGACGAGTACCTTGGGATCGCCGGACTTGAAGCGTACTTCGCCTTCTTTGAGGAGGAACGGCGCGTTCTTGAATTCGTCCCGAACCGGCAACATGCACCGGTAGAGCATCGCGACACAGTCCTGATTCACGGCGTCGAGATTGCGCTGAAGGAACTCTTTGCGGGACTATGACGAGCCGGCCGTTAGTTGCGGCGGTGCTCCGCTCTCGGTGCTCAAGCAATACGTCCAAGGACAGGCCGGAGTGGACGCTGACACCCCATAAAATCGCCTCACGGCGATAGTCGGGCGCTTCACCACCATCCAAGCGCGGGGGACGCGCTATGGCTGGAGCACTGCGCCGTTTTTTCCGGTAGCCTCGCGACTACGCCACCGCCGCGGACTCACATTCGCGGTTTCTTCGATTCGGCTGCGTCGCCGCCGTTCGGCCCATGCTCGGTCATGCTACATACGTGATGGGGCAGCCGGTGCCCGACGGTCGAAGCGCGCCTCAAAGCCTAAACGCGGCGCCTTACGGTTCGCCGAGCCGGTTCAGCACCGGACGGACTGAGCACGGCGTCCCTTGACACTAGCACATCTGCGATATAACCTGCGTCATAGGTATAACGCAAGTGCGATATATCGGAGGCCGCATGGCGCGCACCCGCCAAGACCCCTGGTCGCTGTTGCCGGTTGGGGCAAGCGCATTTTACATTTTGCTCGCGCTGGCCGAGGGGGAACGGCATGGCGCGAGTATCGCAGCAGAGGTCGAAGAGACGACGGCCGGCGTGATGCGCATGTTGCCGGGCGCCCTGTACCGGTATCTCAAAGGGATGGTCGTCGACGGGTGGATCGTTGAACACGAAGCCGAGGACAACGACGGGCGACGGAAATACTACCGGCTCACGCCGTGGGGACGGCGGGTTGCGCAAGCCGAAGCGCAGCGCCTGAACACGGTCGTTCGTTTGGCCCGCTCGCGCCGTCTGCTGCCGGCCGGAGCGTAGCGCTTCGAGAGCCCGCCGCTACGCCTTGCGCTCTGGAAGTGTCCGCGCGAACATAACGGTTCGTGCGATTTGCGGAATAGAGATGCCATGCAAAACATTGCCTCCGTTCTACCGCCAGCGGAAAAGTAATGGCTCGGTTGTACGGTCGCGAATACACGCGCGGCGAGATCGAGGCGCGGATCGGCCGGCCGGCTGCGCTCGGCGGCATCATGCCGATCGCGCTGCGAGGCGGCCGCGGGAACGGTGTGCGGGCCTTCGACGTGACCAGCGGCGGCGGGTTGCGCTTCACGGCGCTGGCTGACCGAGCGCTCGACGTCTCGTTTGCGCGCTATGACGGAATACCGCTGTCCTGGCAATCGTGCAACGACGTCGCATCGCCGGCGTACTACGAACCCGAAGGCGAGGGGTTCTTGCGCACGTTTCTGGGCGGCTTGTTCACGACGTGCGGTCTGGGCAACTTCGGACCCGCCGGGAGCGACCAGTGGGGAACCTTCGGCTTGCACGGCCGCATCGACGCGACGCCGGCGGAAAACCTCGTACACGAAACGACGTGGGAAGGCGATGAGTGCCGCTTCGAAATCCGCGGGACGTTTCGCGAAACTCGCGTGTTCGGCGAAAACTTGCGGCTCGAACGGCGCCTGCGTACGTATCTCGGCGGCCGCAGCATCGAACTGCACGACGAGGTGAGCAATGACGGCGGTTCGCGCCGGCCGCACATGATGCTTTACCACTGTAACGGCGGCTTCCCCATTCTCGACGCCGCGGCGGAGTTGCACGTCGCGCATGCTGCGATGCACCCGCGCGATGCCCAAGCGCAAGCGGGGCTCGACGAGTGGAATCGTGGCGGCGCGCCCGATCCCAATTTCAAAGAACAGGTTTTCATCCACACGCCTATCGTCTGTGACGACGGTTTGGCGGCAGCCGTCCTTTCGAATCCCTCGCTACGGGATGGTCGCGGGCTCGCACTCGCCATCCGTTTCGATCCGGCGCAATTACCCGCGCTCTTCACCTGGCGCATGCTCGGCTACGGAACCTACGTCATGGGAATGGAACCGGCAAACTGTCCGACGATCCAAGGGCGGGTCGAAGCCGGTAAACG
>JALYUD010000176.1 GCA_030853905.1 Vulcanimicrobiota bacterium | reverse complement strand
TCGAAATGCCGGGTGGCTCCGGGCTCGACGTGGCGGCAGCGATCCGCGACGAAAAGCTTCCGACGCGCGTCGTCATCGTGACGACGTTCGCGCGGGCCGGCTATCTGCGCCGGGCACTCGATGCGGGCGTGGCGGGCTACCTCCTCAAAGATGCGCCGGCCGCGCAACTCGCCGACGGCATCCGCCGCGTCGCCGCGGGCGGCCGCGCGATCGATCCGCAACTGGCCCTGGAATCGTGGTCGGCCCCCGACCCGCTAAGCGACCGGGAGCGCACCGTCCTGCGGCTCGCCGCCGACGGCCTTTCCGCAGCGGCGATCGGTGAACAACTAGCTCTCTCCGAAGGTACGGTTCGGAACTATCTCTCCGAAGCGATCGGCAAGCTCGGCGCAACCAACCGCATCGAGGCCGCCCGTCTAGCGCGCGAACGGGGATTGCTGTAAGAAGTCGTCGAGGAAGCGGCCAACCGCAACCGCAGACTCTAAACTTTCGTTTCGCGAGGGCTATGGCAACCATCGCCTGCCGAGCGGTGACCCTTCTTTCCGTCGGCGTTCTTTCTCTGGTTCCTTACGCCGCTCGCGCGCAGAGCGTGCGTAGCCCCGATCTGCTCGTCGTCGGGGCGACACCGGCCGGAATCGCGGCGGCCGTCACTGCGGCGCGTGCTGGCGAAACCGTCATGCTCACGAGCGCCACGGGCGACATCGGGGGAACGCTGACCGGCGCGATGATGGACCAGTGGGATCTCAACGTCGCGCCGGACGGGTCGGCGCTTCAAGGCGGTATTTTTGCCGAGATCCGCAGCCGTCTCGGCGACGCATTTTCACCGCGCGCCGCACGGCGAACGTTCGCGAGCATGCTGACTGCGCAGCCGCGCATTTCGCTGCGCTACGGCGAAGTACCGATCTCGACCGCTTCGAGCGCCGACCACTCGGGACGGCGCGTCGATGGTGTAACGTTTCGCGACACGCGCAGCGGCCGGCTCATGTTCGTTCACGCGCCGGCGATCATCGATGCGACAGATTCGGCCGATGTCGCCGTCTTGGCAGGGGCTCGCTACGATATCGGGCGGCAAGATACGGGCGTCGACGAACGCGAGCAGGCGGTCACGGAAGTCTTTACGGTGTCCGGCGTCAATTGGACCCGACTAGCCGAATCGTATCAGGTCCGGCGTTACGGCCACGGCGGCGCCGGAGGTCGACGCGCCTGGGGCTACGCGCGGCTGCTACGTCGTTACCGTCCGGCGTCACGGGACATTATCGTGCGCGATCTCAACTTCGGTTTGATGTCCGGCGGCGCGGTCAGCGTCAACGCGATCGACGTGTGCGGCATCAATGGGCTCGCGCCGCGCGCTCTTGAACGCGCGAAGCGAGAAACGCAGCGGGAAGCGCCGCGTCTGGTCGCCTTTCTGCGTCACCATCTGCGCGGTTTCGAACGCGCGCAAGTCGGCATGTTCGCTCCCAGCGTCTACGTGCGTGAAACGCGTCACATCGCGGGCCTCGAACGATTGACGGCGCAGGCGGTGTGGCTCGGGCACATTCCGTCAGACAGCATCGGGCTTGCCTCGTATCCGCTCGACCTTCATCCCATCGTCACAACTGATGAACCCGCATTCGCAACGAAGCGCCATGTTTACGGGGTGCCGTTCGGCGCACTCGTGCCGAGCGGCTTCACCAACATCCTGCTGGCAAGCCCGGCAATCAGCGCCTCGCACGTCGCCTCCGGCAGCGTGCGCACGATTCCGACGACGGTCGAGGAAGGCGAAGCCGACGCGCTGGCTAGCGTGCTCGCGCGGCGCACCGGACTTACCTTCCCCGAGCTTGCAGCCCAACCGCGCCGACTCGTCGTGGTGCGCCGCGCGACGGGTTAAGGCCAGCTGCCCGACACGTCGGCGCACACCTTACAAGGGAAACCTGCGATGCCTCCAGCCGTCCGTGCCGGGCTCGGAACTCATTTCGCAGGACGCGGCGGAGTGTACACGCGGCTCTTGCCGACCTCGGGTAGAGCCGAATGACAAAGACGGACTGCGCGTGCAAACTACACGCGCAACCCGTCTCGCATCGAGTCGAGAGACCCTTACTTGATCGCGCCGTTGAGACCGTGCGGGAAGAACGGGCGTACGATTGCGAGCACTTCGGCCGGCGTGCGCACGACGGCCAACGCTTGACCGACGGTGGTGAAGTACTGTCGGCCGCTCGGCGGCGGCAGCACGTCTTGGCCGTCGGTGCGGGTTGTCGGAAGGCCGAACTGTGCAATCATCAACCGAATGTTACCGGCATGATAGGCTTCGGTCGCTAGAATACGGGCCGCATATCCCAGGACATCCTTCGAGTCGATCAGCGGCGCAGCTCCACCGTACGCGCTCACGCCCGTGTCTTCGAAAGCACGCGCGAGCACGAGGAACTTCGACATCTCCTCCGTCATGCCCAGTGCAGCGAGATTGATCGCCGGCTTGGCCACCGAATCGCTGGCCAGAACGCTGCGCAGGAACAGCACATGGTCCCGCTCGTCGGTCGCCAGTTCTTCGGCGACTCCGTAGGTGATGCGGTTGTTGAACTTCGTCTGCACGCCTCCGGTCGTAAGCCCTCGCTCACCTCGGCCGGTGATCGGGATGCCCATCTGCGCGATCGTCTTGCCGTAAACCGAAAAGTTGTAAAACTCAGCCTCGAGGTATTCGAGATTGAGCGCGAAGTTCAAAATATCGAAATCACTCGCGGTATGCGGAACGCTTGACGCGCGAGCGGCAAGCGGTGCCGCGCCGGCGGCGGTGGCAAGGAACGCGCCCATGGCCACGTTACCGAGCATCGATCGACGCGACGGGCGGCGCGGACCGGCGTCATCCGTTGCGGTTTCGGACGGTTTCGAATCTAACGTTTCCAAGAATACTCCTTCAGAGCGGTCCGCCGGCGTCAAAGACCTGCGGCGCGAATTGTTTGGACGCACGAATGCGTCCGTATAAGGAGTATGACGAGCGCGCCCGCGACCAATCACGCTTCGACGGCCACAGGCTCAAGCGGCCAACGGATCAGCGTCGCTTTTGGATTGTTCGGGCCGTTAGTGATTTCGGCGAAGCAGCACCGGGACAAACGGCCCGCATCACGCGCTCACGCGAGGAGCTCACCAACGATGAGCGTCACGTCGTCCGTGAGAGGGACGACGCTCGTGTCGTCCCATGTTTGCGGACCGGCGTCAGGCCGATGAACGGTCACGGTGCGCCGCTCGCCGTCGACGATGACATACGCTTCGAGCGACGCGATAGAGAGGTATTCCGCGACCTTGCGCGTCATATCGGCGCGCCGCGTCTTGGGCGACAGCACTTCGCATACGAAGCGCGGGTTCTCAAGCGCCATACGGCCGCGATCCTCCGGATCGCACGAGACGGAAAGGTCCGGGATGTTGGCGTTGACGCGGTTCACTTTCGCACCGGCCCCGACGTACACGCGACACGCCGCCTTTAGTTGCGCTCGGAACGCCGCGTCGAGGTTGGAGATGATCGCGCCGTGATCGTTCGCCGGCGCCGCGAGCCCTTGCGGCGTCACGTAGTCGGGATGCGGGACGATCCGTCCGTCGACAAGTTCGTACCGGCCCTCGACCGTCTGGTGCCACGCGAAGAACTCCTCAACCGTCATTCGCTCGAAGTCGTACATCCCGGCCTCCTTCGAGGGGCGACCGCGCCTTTCCGACATGGAGGCGGAAAAGCGCTGTGGGTGACGCGATACGACGACGACCGCATTGATCGGTCGGCCCGACCCGTCGGGTCAACCGTATTCCCCGCCTATCTCATACGGCCACGCGAGCCCGATGGCCGCAGCGAGCTTCTTCTCGGCGCGAACCATCCGCGCCCGTTCGCGTGGTTTTTCGTGATCGTAGCCGAGGAGGTGCGCGACGCCGTGTACGAGGAGGCGTTGGATTTCCGTTTCAAGAGAGGCACCATAATCTCTGGCTTGCCGCGCGGCAACGTCGACGCTGATGACGATGTCCCCCAGTAAGAGTTCGGGACCTTGAGCGCGCGTACGCTGCGGTACGGTGAAAGGCGCGTAGAGTGGAAAACTGAGTACGTCGGTCGTTGTGTCGCGGCCACGATGTTCCCGGTTGAGGCGCCGCATCGCCCTGTCGCCCACGAAGCTGACGGAAAGCGAGGCGCGCGGGCGCCCTGAAGCGGCGAGTAACGCTTGAGCCGCCCGTTCGGCGCGACGCAGCCGGACGGCGTGTTTGCGTGTCGCGTTGCGCAGATAGATCACACGTGATTCAAACGCGAGGACGTGTCAAAGTACCGCGCTGCGGAATCCCATGGTTGACGTTCGAGACGAATAGCATGCGACCAAAAGGCCGCACGACAGAAGCATGCTGCACGGCGTTTTGAACCCCCGAAAAACACGTCCTGCTATCCTCAGCCCGGGGCCGTGCCATTACGTCCGGTTTGCGTAAGCGCCGATGATGCGGGCGACGAGCGGGTGTCGAACGACGTCCGCCGTTCCCAGTTCGACGATGCCGATGTCGTCTATGTCGTTGAAGAGGTGCGGCGCGTCCAGCAGACCCGAATGCGTGCCGCGGGGGAGGTCGATCTGGGTTACGTCGCCGTTGACGATCATCTTCGAGTTCGCACCGAGGCGCGTCAGGAACATCTTGAGTTGTTCGCGCGTCGCGTTCTGTGCTTCGTCGAGGATGACGAATGCGTCGGCGAGCGTGCGGCCGCGCATGTAGGCGAGCGGCGCGACTTCGATCGTACCGCGTTCGAGAAAGCGTGCCGTCACGCCGTCGTCGAGGAGTTCGGCGAGGGCATCGTAGAGCGGCCGTAGATATGGGTCGACTTTCTCCTTGAGGTCACCGGGCAGGAAGCCAAGTTTCTCACCGGCTTCGACAGCGGGTCGCGTCAAAATGATGCGAGCGGTCTCGCGCTCGCGCAGCGCACGTACGGCCATCACGACGGCCAGAAACGTTTTCCCCGTGCCCGCGGGACCGATGCCGAAGGTCAACGTGCAGCGTTCGATCGTCTCGACGAAAGTGCGCTGTCCGGCCGTCTTCGGCCGAATGTCCTTGCCGCGCCCTGTCGTGAACAGCGTCTTTGGATGCGTGCGCGGCGCTGCTTCGCCGCCGAAGGTCTCGCGCGCGGCGAGGGCGACGTCGTCGGGAGTCAATTGCGCACCTGCGTTGGCGGCGTCACGCATCCGTTCCAGTATCCTGTTCGCGGAGCGGACCGCATCGGCAGGGCCCGAGACGCGCAAACGATCGCCGTCGAGGTTCACGATGACCGGTACCAGATCTTCGAGCGCCGTCAGGTTACGGTCGAGGTGCCCACAGAAATTCAAAGGGTCGCGCACGGCGGCCAGCTCAAAAACTCGTTCCGACCGCGCCTCAGCCAGCGTGCAAACTCCGCATACTCGTTCTTCTATCGTTCCCGGGGCGTGGTCGATTTACCCCGCCTGGGCCAGATCGGCCCGATAGCATACGGTGGATACCACTCCGCGAACGTGACGCGGAGTCCGCGTGATACACCGCTGACGGCGCGATCGAATATGGCAAGCTCTTCCCCGATGTTTGCCGTCGGAGTAACGTCCGCGTTCGAGCGGCACGCAATACCGTGCTCGGCCTTCATGGCATACGCTCGCCGGCCAATCTGTTGACATCGGGACCACGGAACGCCGTATGGGAAACAGCTCGGCAGATTCAGAGCGCCGACGCCGCGCTCGGTGACGACGTCAACGAAGCGATACGGCGACACGTGGCCGAGTTGGAGATCCGGACGCTGTTCGGGACGCAAATCGTATAGTGTCGCGATCTCGCTTTCATAGTTTTTCCGCGCGTTCGCTGCCGCGACGGTGATCGTCGCGTTCAGATGAAGCACGCCGAACACCCCAGTCGGTCCAGCGCCCACCGGCTCGCTTCGAATACGTCGTGTCGAAAGGATCAGACCACGCCGGAAGCGCGTCGCAGACTCGATAGTACTCGCCCTGGCGTGTAACGTGCCTCACGACGGCGTATACGAGAAAAGACGCTCGAGATAGGCGTAGACCGGCTCGACGCCGCTCGCCGCCAGCACTTCGAGCACGCACCGCTCACCGAGCCCGCGACCCGGCGTGCGAACGATCTGCGGTATCCGCGCCGGGATGAACCGGAGGGCGAACAGGCCGGCTAGCTCCCTGACGCGGTCGACGTCGGCGGCGCGTTCCGGAGGGACGCCGTTTACGCTCCACTGCTGCACCGCTGGACGAGATACATGGAAGAGGGCCGCCAGATCTGCATAACTGAGCCCAAAGACGGATCGTATGTCGTCCAAAACGGCGGCCCCTAGACGCGGAGTCCTCGCTATAGCCACGCAGCGAGTGTAAGTGATTGGCAAGTACTTCGCAAGCAAACGGCAGCTGAAGCCCTTTGTGCCGAACTGGCCTCTTGAAGAGGTCGCGACTATCAGCGCCGCCGGCGCCACCGGCCGCGTTCCGCGCTATGAAAAGGCGACGCTAAGGCCGATTTTCGGGCTACCGGTTCCGCAGCGCCACAGGGGGCGCAAGGGCTTCGGCGAGCACGAAGGCCCCGAGCAGGGCGGCACCCCCGGTAAACGCCTCCAGCAATGCGGGCACAGGGGAGGCGACCGGCTTCTCGCCGATGACCTGCGCGCCCGTCGCGACAAATGGGTTTGCCATGTCGGGCGAATCGATCCGAGGCGCGCCTTGCATAGCGGAATCTGCGGAGGACGCCGTCTGCGCGGGCGCCTTGCCGGTTCGACCGACCGTGAAAATTGCCGGTGACGTTTCGCGCGGCACGGCATTGCTCGGCGGTTTGCCGAACGAACTCACTTACTGGCCCACCGGTTTCGTTTGCGGACCGACGCCGGCCTCATTCGGCGCCACGCCATTCGAGATCGAGGAGCGCATGTCGGTGTCGGCCTTCATGTTGTTGAGGCGGTAGTAATCCATGACGCCGAGGTGGCCCTCGCGGAAAGCCTCGGCCATCGCTTGCGGAATCTGCGCTTCGGCCTCGACGACTTTGGCGCGCATCGCTTGCGTCTCGGCCTTCTGCTCCTGTTCGGCGGCGAGTGCGCTGTACTGGCGTTCGGCTGCTTTGGCTTGGGCGATGCGGCGATCGGCCTCGGCTTGTGACGTCTGTAATTCCGCGCCGATGTTCTTGCCCACGTCGACGTCGGCAATGTCGATCGAAACGATCTGAAACGCCGTGCCGGCGTCGAGGCCCTTCGAAAGCACGGCGCGCGAGATGCGGTCGGGATACTCGAGAACTTCTTTATGATCGGCGGCTGCGCCGACGGCGGACACCACGCCTTCGCCGACGCGCGCGATGATCGTCTGTTCACCCGCACCGCCAACGTAGGTGTCGAGGTTCGTGCGCACCGTCACGCGCGCTTTGACGTTGAGTTGAATGCCGTTTTGCGCGACGCCCTGGAAGGTCGGTGTCTCGATCACCTTGGGATTGACCGACTGCTGCAGCGCTTCGACGACGTTGCGGCCGGCCAGATCGATCGCTGCGGCGCGCTGCCATTCGAGCGGAATCTGCGCGCGTTGCGCTGCGATCATCGCCAAGGTCACCGCTTCGACGTTGCCTCCGGCGAGGTAGTGCGACTGCATCTGATCGACCGTCAGCGGCAGACCGGCCTTGCGTGCGCGCACGAGGTTCGTGACGATGACGCCCGGCTGAATGCCGATCAGCCGCATGCGCACGAGCGAAGTGATCGACAGCGGCACACCGGCCGCAATCGTGCGGATCCACAAGCCCAGCGGAAAATAATAGAGGAAGACAATCAGCGCGATGATGATCGCGAGGATGATCAGGAAGATACCGTAACTCGCGATGGCCATTACACTCTCAGCCCTCCCTTTCGAAGGCAGTTTCGACGCGGCGTACGAAAATACGCGCGCCTTCGACCCGCGTGACGCGCAGCGGGGCGCCGGCCGGCACGAAATCGCCGTCGGTCAGTACGTCGACGCGCTTGCCGTCGACGGTCGCAAGGCCGGCCGGCCGCAGATACGACGTCGCGAAGCCGCTGCGGCCGACGAGCGCGCGATGATCCTCACTCGTTACATAATCGGCGCCCTGCACGCCAGCGAAGACGACCTTCCGCAGAAAGGCATTCTCCGGTAACAGGCGCGCCGCGAGCGCGTACACAACCGCGGAGAGCACGAGCGCGAAAGCGATCGACTGCACGGAAACGACGATGAACGGCAATCCGAAGGCGAGCACGACGGCAGCGACGAGCGCGAGTAAGCCGAGTCCACCAGCGAACCCGTGTCCGGGAACGACATGGAGTTCGAAGAGAATGCCGATCAGTCCGGCGACGGCGAGCGCGATGACGAAACCATCGGAGAAGCCTGCGTAGACGTGCGTGCCGAAGAACAGACCGAGTGCGCCGACCCCCACAAGGCCGGCGATGCCGTGCAACGTTTGCATTTCAATCAGCAGACCGAGCACGCCGAGCGCGAGTAGCACGCCGCTCGCGGCGGGGCTCGTAGCGAAGCGCGCCAACCGTTCGCCGAGCGTGTAGTGCGCGATCACGCGCGGGCCGCTCGGAACCTGCGCGTCGACAAGAGCGTCGCTCAGTGTCGGCGCGATGGCATTGGCGATGTGCGCACGAACGGCATCGTCCGCCCCCAAGGTCAGAATCGCGCCCGGCTTTTTGTAGGCCGGAGCGTCGACGCTCTTATCGACCATCGCCGCAGCGAGCGTCGGGTCGTGATCGTTGCGCGCCGCCGTCGCAGCGAACTCCGCGCGCAAGGCCGACACGGCTTGCGGGTCGCTCGTGACCGGCTCCGCCGCCCCGATGCTCGCTCCTGGCGCCATCACGATCGTGCGCGCCGCGAGCGCAATGAGCGCACCGCCGGAATAGGCCCGCTGTGAAATGTACGCGACCGTCGGCATGGGCGCATCAAACACGCTGTCCCGAATCTCCTCGGCCGCGTTCACCAGGCCGCCCGGCGTGTTCAGGTCGAGCGCGATCGCCGAAGCATGCGCTGCCTTTGCACTCGTGACGGCGCGCGCCACGTAGTGCACCATCCCCTCGTCGACGACGCCCTGGAGCCGAACGACGTAGACCGGTCCCGCGCCGGAGTTCGCTGCTGAAGCCGCGGGGGGGATTGACACCGGCGGGGCGTGCGTGACCGTTGCAGCGCGCGCGAGGCCCACCGCGCCGAGACAGACGGCGAGCACCAGAAGAGCCAGGTGCGACGCACGAACGATCACCCCACTAGCTACCCGGCCAAGCGAAGAAAAGTTACGCCGAAGGGAGGGCGCGGAGTTCCTCTTGGACGGCTTGGCGGATCGTCGCGCCGTCGGCTTCCGCGCGCAGGCGCGGCATGACGGCCTTCATCGCCGCGCCCACGTTGCGCTGCTCCGGCGGCAGCGCTTCGAGGGCTGCACGGACGAGCGGCCGGATGTCGTCGCTCGACTTCTGCGCGGGCAGCAGGGCCGAGAGGATGTCACGCTCCCGTGACTCTTTGGCCGCGAGTTCCGGACGATTGCCGCGCTCGAACTCGGCGATCGAATCGGTGCGCTGCTTGACGAGCTTGCGCACGACCTCGACTTGGTCGGCATCGTCGAGTTCGCACCCCGCTTCGATCTTGCGGTAAGAAAACGCCGACAGCGCGGAGCGCAAGGTATCGAGCCGAACTTGATCGCGCGCCTTCATCGCCTCTTTCAGTTCAGCGGAGATCGTTTCTTTGAGGGCCACCGCGCGGCTTAGGTGCGGCGCTTACGGGCGGCGGCGGACTTCTTTTTGCGGCGAACGCTCGGCTTCTCGTAGTGCTCGTGTTTACGAGCCTCGGCGAGAACGCCGGCTTTCTGGGTGGCCTTCTTGAAACGACGCAACGCACTTTCGATCGTCTCACCCGGTGCAACGCGAACTTCCATGAACAACCCTCCCTTCGCAACCGCACGATGGCGGCAAAAATCGAAGCCCCTTCTCCAGGACAACCCAGAAAGTGTAGCATAGGCGGCAGCCGCCGTCCAGCAAGCCCGGTTCGCCCGGTTGGACCGCTCACGTTCATTGCGGCTCGTTAATCGCGGCCATCGTTCCCATCACGGAACTCGTTTGCGGTGCTTTGTCCGCGTGAACCGAGAGCTGCGGCCTCGAGGACCCGTCCGGCTTACTCGCCGCCGGGTTTGCCGTTTCCGCCGGCACCGATCTTCTTCGAGACGGTCTTGGCCTGAGTGAACAGCATCAGATAGTCGTAGCCGCCGGCTTTGGAATCGGTGCCCGACATGTTGAAGCCCCCGAAGGGGTGAGCGCCCACGAGCGCCCCGGTGCACTTGCGGTTGAAATACAGGTTGCCGACGTCGAACCCGTCGCGCGCGCGGTCGAGCTTCGCATCGTCGCGCGAGTACACCGAGCCGGTGAGCCCGAATTCCGTGTTGTTCGCGATCGCGAGCGCGTCGTCATAATCGCGCGCGCGGATCAGCGCGAGCACCGGACCGAAAATTTCTTGCTGCGAGATCGTTGCGTCGGGCGCCACGTCGCCGATCACGGTCGGCTCGACCACGTAACCGTCACCGGCTGCGCGCTTCCCTCCGGCGAGCAACTTCCCGCCTTCGGCGACGCCCGTATCGACGTAAGCGAGGATCGACTTCAGCGCGGCTTCGTTGATCACGGGGCCGAAGTTGACGCCGCGCTCGGCGACGTCGCCGATCTTCAGCTTGGCGACGCGTTCGAGTATCTTCGCGCTCAGCGATTCATAGATGGCGGCGTCGAGGATCGCGCGCGAACAGGCCGAGCACTTTTGCCCTTGGAATCCGAAGGCCGACGCAACGATGCCGTCGGCGGCCGCGTCGAGATCGGCATCGGCGGCGACGACGATCGAGTCCTTACCGCCCATCTCGGCGATCACCCGCTTGATCCAGCGCTGTCCGGGCTGCGGCTTCGCGGCCAGCTCGTTGATGTGCAGGCCCACTTCCTTCGATCCGGTGAAGGCGATGAAGCGCGTTTTCGGATGGGCCACGATCGGATCGCCGATCTCGCGACCCGATCCCGGCACGAAGTTGACGACGCCCGGCGGCAAACCAACCTCGTGGAGAAGGTCGACGAACGCCGCCGCGATCGCGGGCGAATCGCTCGACGGTTTGAGCACGACCGTGTTGCCGGCGACGATCGCCGCGGCCGTCATCCCCGCCATGATCGCGAACGCAAAGTTCCACGGCGGAATCACGATGCCGACGCCGAGCGGAATGTACTCGAGCCGGTTCTCCTCGCCGGGCACCGCCGTCAGCGGCGGCGGCTGCGCGTAACGAATCGCTTCACGACCGTAGAATTCGAGGAAATCGATCGCTTCGGCGGTATCCGCATCGGCCTCGACCCAACTCTTGCCGACCTCGAGCACGAGCAGCGCATTGAAATCGTCGCGGCGCCGCCGCACGAGTTCCGCCGCTTCGAACAGATAATTGGCACGGTCTACCGGTGCGACGCGCCTCCATTCCTCGAACGTCCGGGCCGCCGTCTCGATCGCTTCGGACGCCTGCGCAAGACCGGCCGAGCCGACCTTGCCGACGATCTCGTCCGGACGATACGGATTGCGCGAGACGATCGTCGCTACGGTCTCTAGCCGCTTGCCGCCGATGACGACGGGATGCGTCGCCGGTCCGACGGCGCGGCGTCGTGCGATCGCGCTTTCCAGCGACGCGGCTTCGGCGGCGTCGCCGAACGTGCGGATCGATTCGTTCTTGAAGGGGCCAACGCGTTCTGCGGTATGCACCCTGCGCTCTTCCCCGGCGGCGGCCGGTTTACTGCGAATGGCCCGGAAAAGTCCTTGCTCGGAAAAGTCCTTGCTTCGCAAGGCTTTTTCCGCTCAGAATGGGCGATGATTTATGATATCGCGGTCGTCGGTGGCGGCATCGTCGGCTTGGCCACCACGCGCGAACTGAAAATGCGCTTTCCGGGGTTGCGCGTCGCCGGAGTCGAGAAAGAAGACGGCTTCAACCAGCATCAAACCGGGCGCAACAGCGGCGTCATTCACTCCGGCATCTATTACAAGCCGGGCTCCTTCAAAGCCAAGCTGTGTGTCGAAGGCCGCAAATTGGCGTGGGCCTACTGCGAACGAAAAGGCATCCCATACAAGCAGGTCGGCAAACTGATCGTCGCCACCGACGAGAGCGAACTCGGCCGGCTCGACGACCTCTGGGAGCGCGGTCAGCAGAACGGCGTCGAAGGGTTGGAGATGCTCGACGCGGCCGGTATCGCGCAGCGCGAGCCGCATTGCAACGGCATCAAAGCGATCTTCTCGCCCGTGACCGGCATCGTCGATTGGGGCCTCGTGTCGCGCACCTATGCCGACGATGCGAAGGCGGCGGGGGCCGATTTCTATCTCGGTTATGAAGTGACGGACATCGCGCGCCGCGGCGGCGTGACGGTCCTCTCGACGCCGCGCGGTGAGATCCAGGCGAACTACGTCATCACCTGCGGCGGCCTCTATTCGGACAAACTCGCCAAGATGACCGGCGGCGCGCGCGATCCCAAGATCGTGCCGTTTCGCGGCGACTACCTGATCCTGCGGCCTGAAAAAGCGCACCTGGTCAAGGGCAACATCTACCCCGTTCCCGATCCGGAGTTTCCGTTTCTCGGCGTGCACTTCACGCCGCGCATGAATGGGGAAATCTGGCTCGGGCCCAACGCCGTGCTCGCGTTCGCGCGTGAGGGTTACTCCTTCTTCGACATCAACCCGCCCGAGTTATGGGACGCGCTTACGTATCCCGGCTTCTTCAAACTGGCGACCAAATATTGGCAGATCGGTTTCGGCGAAATGTATCGCGACCTCGTGCGCAGCGCGTACGTCAAAGCGCTGCAGCGTTACATCCCTGAATTGCGGCCGGAGGATTGCCTTCCCGGGCCCGCCGGCGTGCGTGCACAAGCGATGGCCGCCGACGGTTCACTCGTCGACGACTTCGTCTTCGAAGGTTCCGACGGAATCGTCCACGTCCGCAACGCCCCCTCACCGGCCGCAACGTCGTCGCTCGCCATCGGCAAGTACATCGTCGAAGACGCGCAGAAGCGCTTCGATTTGGGACGCGCGACCGTCACGGCGTAGCGCAAGAGAACCCTCTCTGACCAGGCGTGAACGGCACGGCTTTTCAACGCTCGTTGACTTAGGTCCGGACCCTAAACGCCGTGGACGGTCGTTTCCCATAGTTTCGGGCAGAGTAAGGTGTCGGTTTTTTCGGTGGCCAGCCCGTCGAGTTCGTCCTCGGTCACGTTGAAGCCGACGCTTTCGGGCCACCTTGCGTGGTGCGAAGGAAAATCGATCGGTACGCGCACGTAGTGATAGAGTCCGGTCGGCGTTCGCAGCCGCAAGGCGACGACTAGCGGAGCGCGCGCATCGAGCTGCGGATCGGAGTACAACCGCACGTAGTATCCGTCTTGATCGTTCTCGACCGCGATGTGCGAGGGCAGCGGCGTGTCGACGGGCCCTTTGCAGACGACGCTCTTGTCGAAGACCACAAACGTCGGCTTCACGTAGAGAAACGACGTCGGCGCCGTTCCTTGCAGCACGACATCGGGCTCGGCAGACGGCGGCGCGCCGGCGTCGTGGAGCGGCTCCGTTATTTCGCGATTGTGATCGGCCAAAAACTGAAGGTAATCCCCGCCGCTGCACTTGTACTTCGGAACGTCCATTTGCAAATGGTAGATGCCGCGCGGGACGTCGAACTCGACCTCGGTACTCGGATCGTCGCCGCGCGTGAAGCGGAACACCTTGTCCAGTTGCGTATCGGGTTGGGGCGGGTGGACCGGATAGGTCACGTGCACACGCATGGCGATCGGCGTATCGGGCGGTAAGCGTGCGATCGCGCTACACAAGCCGACATGGAGGAGCACGTGCGAAAGCCCAATCATGCGCCGTTGGTTCTCGCCGGGACAGAGACGCCCATGCCGCCGAACACCAGGCGAATGTCCGATCTCTTCGTCGACCTGCCATGGTTACAGGCGCACCAGAACGACCCGAACGTGCGCTTGGTCGATACGCGCAGTAAACCGCATGGTGTTGCCGATGTCGACGCGCCGAGCGGTGCACGGCAGTATGCCGCCGGCCACATTCCCGGCGCCGTCCATCTCGATTACGCCGACCATCTCAAGGATCCGGCGACGCCGCATGCGCTACGCGTTGCGCCGCCCGAGCGCTTCGCGGACGTCCTGGGCCGAAGCGGCATTGGCGACGACACGACCGTGCTCGCCTACGATGACGGCGATGTGCCGTATGCGGCGCGGCTCGTATGGATGTTGCGTTATTACGGACACGACGACGCGCACATTCTGGGCGGCGGCTTCAAAAATTACGTGGCAGCAGGCGGCGAAGCGACGACCGACGTGCCGACCTATCCGCCGCGGAAGTTCAGGCCGCGCATCAGGCCCCAATTGCGCGCCTCACGCGACGACGTCCGTGCGATCGCGGAAGGCCGCAGCGATGCGCAACTGCTCGAAACGCAGCGCAACAAGACCTATGCGTTACGCAACGATGACATCAAGGGCGCCGTACGGCTCTCCGGCAACGAACTGCTCGACGATGCCGCGGGAGGCCGCATCGCGCCGCGCGCGCGGCTTGAGGCGCTCGTCGCCGCGCGCAACCTCGATCCCCATAAGCGGACGATCGTCACCTGCGGCAGCGGCGTTTCGGCTTCCGGCGCATACATCGCGCTACTCGAGGCGGGGTTTACGGATCTGGCCGTGTATGACGGTTCGTGGATGGAATGGTCGCACGACCGCCTCCCGACCGTCCCCAAGGCCGCCGGCAAGTCGTAGTTGCATGCGTCGATCGCGAGCGGCGGTCCGCGTCGCATCGCACTGACCGCTACCCGGGCCGATCACTTCTTTGTAGGCGCGGAGTTCAGGCGCTCGAGCAGGAGCTGCGCGAGCGTTTTCGAGCGGTCGAGATCGAAGGTGTCCTCACGGCGCACCGCCGCTTCGATCACCGTCCGGCCGCTGCGGACGTAGACGGCCGCTCCCGTCGCCGCCGCGCCATCGCCGATGCCCTTGATGGGCTCGGCGTCGGCCGTTCGGGCCGCGTAGTAGTCTTGCGCTGTGCGTGCCTTCGCCAGGGCAGCGTAGCTGGCGCAGACGCCGGCATTGGGTGCGTTTGGACGCACTCCGCCGCAGCGGATTCGCAGCAGTTGAAAGTACGGACGCCGCCGGGCGATATCCGCGGCCGTCACGATCGCATAGGAGACGTTGCCGTCGCTGGTCAGCGAGCGCGAGGTGAACGAACAGATGCCGCCCTTGCGGGAGGTCTCGTCGGCATCTTCGACATCGCTCCCGAGCAACGTACTCGCTTGCGCGGCATCGACGAGCGTGCAAGCGGCGAGTGGCGCCGGTGAAGGAGCAACGGCGTCCTGGTCCGCGCGCGCCGGCAGGGCATGCACGGCGAACGCGAAGGTAAGGGCGAGTGCCGCACCCCAAGCGCGGGTTCCGACGGACATCACGGCGACGTGGCACTCGTCGCGGCTGCTAGTTCCGCTGCCAATGCGCGCGTGCGCCCGACCGCTTCATCGCCGCGCGTCCCGGCGTAAGCGTCGATGAGCGCGCTGCCGACGATCGCGCCGTCGGCGATCGCGCATGTCCGGCGAACGTGTTCGGGGGTCGAAATCCCGAAGCCGATCGCAATCGGCACGTCGCTCGACGTTCGCAATGCGGCGGCACGCTGCGCTAACCAGGAAAAGTCCGGTTCATGCCGTGCGCCGGTAACTCCCATGCGCGATACGAGATATGTGAAACCGCTACTGCGAGCGGCGATCGCGGCGGCGCGCTGCGGCGGCGTCGTCGGCGCGATCAGCAGCGGCAGTGCCAAGCTGCGCGCTTGGAACGCTGTCCGCAGCCTGCCCCCCTCCTCGAACGTGACGTCGGGAACAATCGCCCCGCAGGCATCAGCCGAAAAGAGTGCATCGGCGAAACGTTCGACCCCGTATTGCAGCACCGGATTGAGATACGTGAAGGCGATGAGCGGCGGAGCGCCGCGCCGCCGCGCCCGCGCCGCGCACTGCAGCGCGGCCTCGATCGTCGTCCCCGCGTCGAGTGCGCGCTGTGCCGCGGCCGCGATCGTCGGCCCATCGGCAAGCGGGTCGCTGTAGGGGATGCCGAACTCAATGAGGTCTGCGCCGGCCTCACCGAGCGCGACGAGCAACGCTTCGGTCGTGGCGAGATCCGGATCGCCCGCGCAGAGATACGGGATAAAGGCCCCGCGTCGCGCCGCGCGCGCGCACCCAAACGCCGCAGCCACGCTTTGGAGGCCGCTCTGCGCCGTGATCGTCACTGCGTGCGCACGGCACCGCGTGCTTCGCGTGTCGGCGGTGCACCGAGCGTCGCATCGTGCGAACATTTCGGCGGTAGCGCCTCCCGTTGCAAGATCGCGCGTACGTCCTTATCACCGCGCCCGCTGAGATTGACGAGCACCAAACCGCCGGAGCCTCGCTCGCGAGCGAGGCTCCGAGCGAAGGCGAGCGCGTGCGCGGACTCGAGCGCCGGAAGAATCCCTTCGCGCTCGGCGCAGCGATGGAACGCGGCCAACGCCTCGTCGTCGCCGATGGCAACGTACCGTGCGCGGCCGCAATCTTTGAGGAAGGCATGCTCCGGCCCGACTCCCGGATAGTCCAGACCCGCCGAGATCGAGTGCGTGTTGCGAACCTGCCCGTCGCTCGTCTGCAGCAGATACGAACGCGAGCCGTGCAGGACGCCGACGGAGCCAGCCCCGAGCGAGGCTGCGGTATCCGGCGCCTCCAAACCATGGCCGGCCGCCTCCACGCCCCACAACTGCACGTCGCGGTCGGCCGCAAAACCCGCGAAAATGCCGATCGCGTTGCTGCCGCCGCCAACGCAAGCGACTACGTCGGTCGGTAAACGACCGTAGCGTTCCAGCATCTGCGCGCGTGCCTCCACGCCGATTATTTTCTGAAATTCGCGCACCATATACGGGTACGGATGTGCGCCGACGACGCTGCCGATCAGGTAGAACGTATCCTCGGCGCTTGCCGCCCATTCCCTGAATGCTTCGTTCGTTGCATCTTTGAGCGTCTGCGTTCCGCCGCCCACCGGATGCACCGTCGCGCCCAGCAGCTCCATGATGTAGACATTGAGCGACTGCCGTTCGATGTCGAGCGCGCCCATGTACACGTCGACCGGAATGCCGAGCTTCGCGCCGATCGTCGCGGTCGCGACACCGTGCTGCCCCGCGCCGGTCTCGGCAATGATGCGCTTCTTCCTCATGCGCCGCGCGAGCAACCCCTGACCGACGGTGTTGTTGATCTTGTGCGCGCCCGTATGGTTGAGATCTTCGCGTTTGAAAATGAGCGCCGCAGTCTCGCAGTTTCCAACGAAGCGCGTCGCTTCCAGCAGCGGCGAGGGCCGCCCGACGAAATCTCGCAACATCGCCTGGTACGCGTCCCAAAACGCCGCATCGGCAAACGCGTCGTTCATCGCGGCTTCCAATTCGCACAGCGCCGCTACGAGCACTTCGGGAACGAACCGCCCCCCAAATTCCCCAAAGTACCCGCGCTCATCGGGCGAAATCACACCGGCCGTCGCTTCATAGCCAGCGCCCGCGACGAATCATTCATCCACGCGCCCCTTCGCGGTTTTGCACGCGGCATCATCGTAGGCCAAATCAGCCGAATCCATAAGACCCGTTTTCTCATCACCTGTGCTCGCGATGTCGGTTTAGCGGCCCGCGAATACTAGCCCGCCTCCGGTGCGCGTGATGATCCTCCGCTCAACGCGAGAACGCTTCGCTGATGAGGCGCTCCCACGAGGCTCGTTCACGCTGCGGTTCGAATAGCGGCCGCAACGATTCGCAGCGCGTTCGTAACGCCATCAGGAATTCGGGTTCCGTTTCAACGCGGCGCAGCACCTGTTGCAGCACGGCCGTATCGGCGACCGGGTAAAAGCCGGGATAGTCCGAGCCCAGCAATCCGATCGAACCGTCGATGTGGCTGCTGACGATCGGCACCCCGACGGTCACGGCCTCGCCGATCACATTCGCGCCGCCCTCGCTGCGTGACGTCAGGGCCAGCAGATCGCTTTGGGCGATCGTTCGTACGCTGCGTGCGTGCGATAGCGGTCCGGCCCAACGAAAACGAACATTGGTCGCCGCCTCACTGGCGACTTCGGCCTGGAACTCGGGTTCGAGAATCGGACCGATTGAGGTGACGCGGATGCGCGACTCGGGCGGCAGGGAACGGACGGCATACGCGGCGCGCAACGGGTCTTTGACCGCTCGCAAGCCGCCGACGACCGCGACTTCGAATGCGTCCGACCGACGCACCGGAACGTCTCAAAGGGGCGCGACGGACTGATAGATCACATGCGCCTTCGCTCGCAGCTGCGGTCGGAGCCGTTCCAGCGCTGTAGGCTGCAGCGCGATGAGATAGTCGGCGCGTTCGAGCGTGCGATGCACTTCCCGAGCGCTGTCCACCTCGCCGTAGATGTCCGTACCGGTCAGCGCGACGACGAGCGGCTTCTCCGGATATCGCTCGCGGAATGCTCGTGCGGCCTCGGCTCCCTTACGCGCGTGCAGAACGACGAGCATATCGAATCGCTCAGCGGCGTCACCGAAGCGCACGTGCGCTTCGTGTCCGAGCTCCGAGAGAACACGACGCCAACGTGCAGCCGTCACCCGGTTTCCCGAATGAAGCGGAGCTTCGCGGGGAGCGATGATGCCGATGCGTAACTTCATGGAGTGTCCTTAGGGGGGCTGGCCGATGACCTGATCGACGCCGGGCGACGCACCCAGGCGCTGGCGGAAGCGTTCGCTAACACGGGCACTTCCGTTCCGCAGATCGCGATCGTCAATCCGCCGCTGTGGGAATGCGGTCACATCGGCTGGTTCGCCGAGCACTGGGTTCTGCGCCATGCGCTCGAGCGGGAGGCGATGCACGCGGAGTTCGACCATCTTTTCGATTCGGCGTCGGTCGCCCATGGGAAGCGCTGGGTCCTGCCGCTACCGCGCTGGGAAGACGTACAGCGGTATTCCACCACCGTCCGCGAGCGCGTTTGTGCGGTGCTCGGAGAGGCGCGCGACGCGCGGCTCCGTTACTTCGCGACGCTCGCGTGTTTTCACGAAGACATGCACGGCGAAGCCACGCTGATGACCTTGCAGACCCTGCGCCGCCGTTGGCCGCTTCCGCTCGAAGGCGAACCGGGGGATGTCGGCGGTCTCGGCGGTGACGTCGAGATACCGGGCGGCCGCTATCGTTTGGGCGCAGAGCCGCACGACGCGTCCGTCTTCGATACCAAGACGTTCGTCTTCGATAACGAGAAGTGGGCGCACGAGGTCGACGTCGCCGCGTTTCGGATGGCGCGCGCTCCGGTGACCAACGCGGAATACTTACAGTACGTCGCAGCCGGTGGCGCGCTGCCGCGCGACTGGGTACGCGCCGAAGGCGAGACGATGCGCCGGCGTTTCGACGAGTTGGTCCCCCTGCGGCCGAACGCCCCGGTCGTCAACGTCAGCCGCTGCGAGGCCGAGGCCTATTGTGCGTGGGCCGGGCGCCGCTTGCCGACCGAAGCGGAATGGGAAATTGCGGCGGCCTACGACTTTCGCAGCGGTGAAAAACATCGTTTTCCGTGGGGCGACAGCGCACCGTCGCCGCTGCAGGCCAATCTCGATGCCCGCCTGCGAGAACCGCTCGACGTCGCGGCGCTCCCCGCCGGCGACACGCCGTCCGGTCTGCGGCAGATGATCGGCAACGTTTGGGAATGGACGGCGACGCCGTTCGCGCCGTATCCCGGCTTCGTTCTCGACCCGTATAAAGAATATTCGGCCCCGTGGTTCGGCGACCACGCCGTACTGCGCGGCGGCGCCTGGACGACGCAAAGCCGTCTGATTCGCGCGACATGGCGTAATTTCTACCGCCCGGAGCGCTCCGACCCGTTCGCAGGTTTCCGCACGGTAGCCCTCCGCTAAAAAGGGCCAGCCCTTTTTAGGCCTTGATGAAATTCCGAAGCCGCTGTTAAACCACTGGTGGCGCACTTCGCCGCTCGGCTCGTACGCACTGAACCTGAGCCTGTTTAGGCTTCGACGAAGATTCCGGAGCCGGCTTTTACGGTGCCGATTACGGCGCGGAGGGCGGCGGGTTCGTGGAGCGCGTTCAAGAGCGTTTCGAGTCGGTCGGGCGCGACGGCGATCAAGAGGCCGCCACTCGTTTGCGCGTCACTGAGCAGCAGACGTATGTCGTTCGCGATGCCGGTCGCGAACGACGTGAAGGTCGCGTGCTCGGCTGCGTTCGCGCGCGTACCGCCGGGTGCGATACCCTTCGCCAGCAGCTCGAGCGCGAGCGCGTAATGCGGAATCCGTGACGCCGTCAAATGCAGTGCGACGCCGCTCGCGCGCGCCATTTCGTGGGCGTGCCCGAGGAGGCCGAAGCCGCTCACATCGGTCGCCGCGTGCACGCGCGCTGCGACCATCGCTTCGCATGCGGCAAGGTTGAGCGTCGTCATCCAAGCGACGGCAGGCGCCATCTGCGCTTCGCCGATCGCGTCCTGCTTCAAGGCGGAGGCCAGAATGCCGGTGCCGATGGGCTTGGTGAGCACGAGCACATCGTCCGGGCGGGCCCCGGCGTTGGTGACGATTGCGTCCGGGTGCACGATGCCCGTCACCGCCATCCCGTACTTCGGCTCGTCGTCCGCCACCGTGTGACCGCCGAGCAACGCGACGCCGGCCTCGCGCGCGACCGCTGCACCGCCGGCGAGGATGCAGCGCAGCGGCTCCGGCCCAAGCGTTTCGATGGGATAGGCCGCAATGTTGAGCGCCGTCAGCGGTTTGCCGCCCATCGCGTACACGTCGGAGAGCGCATTGGCCGCCGCGATGCGTCCGAAGTCGTACGGATCATCGACGATCGGCGTGAAGAAATCGACCGTTTGCACGAGCGCCAAATCCGCGCGCAGTTTATAGACGCCCGCGTCGTCCGCCGTACCGAAGCCGACGAGCACCCGGGGGTCGCTCACGAGGGGGAGATCGCGCAGGACCTGCGCGAGATCGGCCGAGCCGATTTTACTCGCTCAACCGCCTCCCGACGTGATGGCGGTAAGACGGATGGGGGTCGACGCCGGCATGTGCGCGTCCTACGACAGCCTCACGACAATATCCGGTAGGCGCTAACCCGCGGCGACGAAACGCCAGCCGAGGCGCAGGCGCAGCCGTTCTCCGAACCAGTCGGAGAGCGCCACGAGCGCCCATGTAACGAGCACGTAGGCCAGCATCTCGCGGTAGAAAAAGAGCTGTTGCGCTTGGTACAGTGCTTGACCGATTCCGCCGGCCCCGATCATGCCGACGATTGCCGCCGCACGCACGTTCCACTCCAACCGAAAAAGCGTATGGATGACCAGCGGCCCGAGCGCCAACGGCACGAACCCGAAGGCCACGATCGGCAACGCGCGCGCACCGGTCGAGGAGAGCGCTGCGATCGGGGCCGAGGGCACGTTCTCGAAACTCTCGGCATAGAGTTTTCCGAGCACGCCCGCGGAGTGCAGACCGAGCGCAATAGCTCCCGCCAGAGGGCCCGTGCCGATGCTGACGACGAACACGAGGCCCCACACCAGTTCCGGAATCGCTCGCGCCACGTCGAACGTCCGCCGCACGAGCAACGCGAGCGCCGGCGGAGCAATCCGCCGCGCCGCGGCAGGCGATGCCGGGAACGCGATTAGGGCGCCCAGGAGCGTCCCGCCGACGGCGATGGCGAGCGTTTGAGTGATCAGCAACGGCAAAACGGCGAGCTGAGATGCACGCAACGCCGGCGGAAACATTCCGGCAAACACGCTGAGCGCGTGCACGAATGAGAAGAGCTGCGGACGGTTCAACCAAAGCGAGGCGAGCCCAAGGGGAACGAGCAGCAGTCCCAGACGCGGAACGCGGCGCACCAGCGTACCGAAGTTGTCCACGGCGGCGACGAGCGCGACGAGAATGAGGATCAACGTCACGACGCGATGGTACTCGAGCGCATTGAGCGAGCCGACCAGTTCGGTACCGAGACCGCCGCCGCCGACGGCACCGACGATGATTGAGGCGCGCATCGCGCATTCGAAGGCATACGACCCAAAGGTCAAAAGGTCGCTCATCGTCAGCGGGAACAATCCGAAGGCCGCGATCCCGAGGCGCGAGGCACCCGTAGCGCGCAACGCTTCGAGCGGCGCGCGCTCGGCCGTCAGAAACAGGTCGGCGTACACGCGCCCCACCATTGCCGTATAAAAGAGCGCGAGTGCAACGACGCCGGCTGCGGACCCTATCCCGACAACGACGACCGCGAGGATCGCCAAAGTCAGATCGGGGATCGCTCGCAGCGACGAAAGCGCGGCGATGAGCATCCGATAACCGGGCGCACGAGTTCCAATTGCGACCGCAATCGGGATGCCGAGCGCGAAGGCGATGAACATTCCGGCGGCTGCCATACCGATCGTCTGACCCACGGGCACGATCAGATCGCGCAAATACGCGCCGGAAAAGTCGGGCAAGAAAACCGTCATCGTGCTAACTGTGACGTCTGAGAAATCGCTTTACGGTCGCTCGGCGCTGTTCTGCCCAAGGCGTCGCCTACAGCGGCGCGCTCTGCCGCGCCATCGACCGTCAAAACCCCGTCCCTGAGGGTAACGACTCGATCGAAGTAGCGCCACGCCAAATCCGGTTGATGCAGCGAGCACAGCAGAGCGATATGTCGTTCGCGCGCGAGTTCGCACAACAGCTGAAGTATTTGCTCGCCGAGCAGCGGGTCGAGCGAAGCGATCGGCTCGTCGGCGAGGATCGCCGAGGGCCGCTGCACGAGCGCCCGCGCGATCGCGACGCGCTGTTGTTGGCCGCCCGAGAGTTCACTCGTGGTGTTGCGGAGTTTTTCCGGCACGCCGACGCTGCCGAGCGCCGTACGCGCTTCTTCCATCTCGCGGGAGCTCGGCGCGATCAGAAATCGCAAGGCGTGCAACGTGCTCCAGCGGCCGAGCGCGCCCGCCATGACGTTTTGGTAGACGCGCAGCCGATCGATCAGATCATGCTGTTGCGCGATCACCGCAAGGCGCGCTCGCACACGCCGCAGGTTCGGGCCGCGCAACGTCGCGACGTCGATGCCGTCGACGCGGATGCGGCCGCCGGCCAGCGGCACGGAGCCATTGACCGCGCGCAGCAGGGTCGTTTTACCGCCGCCGCTCGGGCCGACGAGCGCAACACATTCACCCGCCGCGACGTCGAGCGTCACACCGGCGAGCGCCGGCCGTGCGTCGCGTGCATAGACGACGCTCACGCCGCGCAACTCCAGCATCAGAGGAGCTGAAGCTTACCGGCCACCATGCGCAACGTCGCGTACTCACCGTCGGTCGCACGCACGAACGACGAACCGCGCAGTATCCCAAGGATCGTCGCGTCCCGCGGATCGTGCAACGAGAGAAATGCATCCCCGAAAGCCCGCTGATCGGCGGCTGCAACGTCCTTCCGCGCAACCCACACGTAGTCGACGAACGGCGGCGTCGTGAAGAAGACACGCACCTTCGTTTTGTCGAGCTGACCGCCGTCGATCATCGCGTGGTAGACGCTCTCGTCGACGGCGCCGGCATCAACGGTCCCCGCCTCGACCGCCTTTGCCGTCGCCGGGTGATTCCCGGTATAACGGTACCTGAGGTCCCGCTCGGGATCGAGCCCGGCTTGCAGCATCGCGTAATACGGCATGAGGTGCCCGCTCGTCGAATTGATGTCGCCGAAGGCGAACGTCTTATCGCGCAGATCCCGCAGCGCATGGATCGCGCTCGCGGTCTGGGTGATGAACAGCGAGTGGAAGCGGCGATCGCTCGCGCGCTGCACCAGCGGCAGCACGTCGTAGCGAGCGTGCGCCTTCACGTACGTCAGACCGCCCAGGTAGGCGAAGTCGAGCGAGCCGTTGCCGAGCGCTTCGACCGTGGCGTTGTAATTCGTCGGAATAACCAGATCGACGTCTCGGCCCAGCTTGGCCGTCAGGTAGTCGCGCAGCGGCTGCTTCTGGTCGATCGAAACCTGCGTGCCTCCGGCATCGGGTATCATGCCGACGCGCAAGGCCGAGGCGCCGCGCGCGCTGCCGGACATTTTCGCCGTCAGCCCAATCGCGACGGCCGACGCCAGGAGGAAACGGCGTGAGACCATTCGCGATTGCGTCTGTGACATGCCGTCCTTTTTAGTGGATGCACGGGGCTGGCCTTTTCCCCACGGACGCCGCCGCTACCGCGCGAGCATCGTGCACGGATGCGCACCCCGGACGAGGGTCCGGTGGTGAGGGGCGTCAGCGTCCGTCCACTTCCATGACCGCTCGTGCGAACGCGCGCATCTTGTGCGCATCTTTGCGGCCATTGCTTTCAATGCCGCTGCGCACGTCGACCGCGTATGGGTGCAGTTGCTGCACGCAGGCCGCGACGTTAGCGGGATGCAGGCCGCCCGAAATGATGATGGGGCGCCGTCGTGCGAGCGGCGCGACGATGTCCCACGCGAACGTTTTTCCGGTTCCACCGTGTTTCCCGCCGACCCGGGAATCGAACATCGGGATCGCGGTTGTGTATTCGGCGAGCGTCCCGGCTTGGTTGAATCGGTTTGGGTCCGCCACGGCGTCGGGGGGATCATCGCCCAAGGATTCGACTTCGTCGAATCCGTTGCGTTCGGCCTGGCGGCCGATCCGCCCGTCGTCGCCCATCGGACAAGTCCGACGGGCTCCTAGGTGAAAGACTTTGAGATACGTGCTGCCGGCGGCGCGTTGCTCGCACTCCGCGGGCGACTCGTCGCCGCTGAATTGCAAGAGGAAACCGAGCGCCCTCAGACGCTCTGCGTCGCCTCGAGTCGGCGACGTAACGACGGCCACCTTGGTCACGAACGGGGGAATCGCCGCGGCGAGCAGCGGGCATGCGGCCAGTTCGACGCGGCGCGGGCTGGAAGGCGCGAGAATCACGCCGATTGCATCGGCACCGGCCTCGACGGCAAGCGCAATGTCCGCCGCACTCGTCATTCCGCAAAACTTGATGCGGGTGCGCTGCGCGCCGGACACTACGCCCGGATCACCGTTGCCTTGAGTTCGTCGACGAATGCGCCCGGATCGTCGGTCCGCATCAGTGCCTCGCCGATCAGGAATGCCCGCGCGCCGCGCGCATGCAGCTTGGCGATGTCGGAGGGCTGGTGAACGCCGCTCTCACTGACGACGAGCGTCCCCTCCGGCACGCTCGGCAGAAGGTGTTCGGTCACCCCGAGATCGGTTTCGAAGGTGCGCAGATCCCGATTGTTGATGCCGATTGCCGACGCGCCGACGGCCATCGCGCGTTCCAATTCGTCTTCGTCATGCACTTCGACGAGTGTATCGAGCGCGAAACGTGTAGCTTCGCCGCACAATGCCTGTAAGGTCGCATCGTCAAGGCCGCCGACGATCAGAAGCACCGCATCGGCGCCGTATGCAGCCGTCTGCGCAATGTGATAGGGCGTCGACAGAAAATCTTTGCGCAAGATGGGACGTTTGGAGTGACGCCGCGCAGCCTCGAGGTACGTCAGGTCACCGAGAAAGTGATCGACTTCGGTTAGCACGCTGATCGCGTCTGCTCCAGCCGCGTCGTAGCGCGAGGCGATGACGGCGGCATCGAAGTTCCGCGCGATCAATCCGACCGACGGTGACGCACGCTTGATCTCCGCGATGACCGCCGGTCCACGGGCACGGCGTAAGGCCGCCGCGAACGGTCGCCGTTCCGCACGACGCACGAGCGCGCGACTCTCAAGCTCGGCGTAGCTTTCACGCGCCTCCTCTTCGGCCAAGGTCGCGGCCTTGGCCGCGTACAAGCGCGCGAGAAAATCGCTCAAGGGGACTCCCTTTCGGTGCGGCGACGGAGACGATCGAAAACCGCGCGCGCCGCGCCGCTGTGCAGACTCATTCGAGCCAGTTCCAGGCCTTCACGCAGGTCGGCGGCACGTTCGGCGATCACCAGCATCAGCGCCGCATTGAGCGCGACCACGTCGGCGCGCGGGGAACGTTCGCCACGCAGGATCGACTCGAGCGCTCGCGCGTTTTCGGGCGGCGCACCGCCGGCAAGGGCGCCCGGCGGCGCATGCACGCCCACGGCAGCGGGTTCGAGCCGCCAGCGGCGTATGCCCGCGGGTCCGAACTGGTAGACGTCGGTCGGTACGTCGCCCGTCACTTCATCGATCCCGTTCTCCGCGTGGATGACCGCACCCGCAACGGCGCCGAGGGCCTCGAGCGCTGCGCCGACGAGTTCGAGGTGCGGCAGGCTGGCCACGCCGATGACCTGATGGGTGGCGCGCGCCGGGTTCGCGAGCGGCCCGAGCACGTTGAAGATCGTGCGCACGCCGAGCTCGCGGCGGACGGGCGCGATCTCTTTAGCCGCAGGGTGGTATTGCTGCGCGAACAGGAAGGCAAACCGCTCGCTTTCGAGCTGCGTACGCGCGACCTCGGGCGGTGCGTCGATCGGTATGCCCGCCGCTTCCAGCACGTCGGCGCTTCCGCAAGCGCTCGAAGCCGCGCGATTGCCGTGCTTGGCGACGTGCAGTCCGCAGCCGGCAAGCACGAACCCGGCGGCCGTCGAGACGTTGATCGTCTGCGCGCCGTCGCCCCCGGTGCCGCACGTATCGATGACGAGCGGCAACTCGTGCTCCACGTGAAGCGCCCGCGCGCGCAGCGCTTCCGCAGCCCCAACGACCTCCGCCGGCGTCTCCCCTTTGGTCGCGAGCGCCGATAGAAATGCACCTGCCTGAACCGGCGTCCACAACCCGTCCATCATCGCCCCGATCGCGTACGCCATCGCCTCCGCATCGAGATCGCGCCGCGCAATCAAATCCCGCAACAACGCCCGGTACTCGTTCACCGAACCAGGACGTCCATAGCGGCGGAAATCGTCGTGATTTTGGTCTATAGCTAGGAGCCTAGCGGCGAAGTGGCCTCGGGGCCATGAGCCGCGTAGCGACGACGCTGCCGACCGAAAGCGCGATGATTTTCCTAGTGGACGAGCTCCAGGATTGACAACTCCGCTGCGTCGCCGGGGCGTACGCGCGATTTCATGATGCGGGTGTAGCCACCCGCGCGGTCGCGCAAGGCCGGCGCGATCTGATCGCAGAGTTTCTTCGTGACGGCCGGTTCGAGCAGATACGCGGCCACCAACCGGCGCGAGTGCAAATCACCGCGCCGGGCGGTCGTGATCAGCCGGTCGACAACCTTCGAAATCTCCTTGGCCTTGCTCGACGTCGTTTCGATCTTCTCGTGCTTGAAGAACGACGTCGCGAGGCTGCGCAGCAACGCCCGGCGATGACCGTCGGTTCGGGACAGACGTTTCTGCGCGATCTGGTGCGGCATGGTTCTGTGCTCCCGGGGTGTGCGGTGTTATGCGGCTTGGCGAAGCGAGAGGCCGCGCTCTTCGAGCACCGCTTTGATCTCATCGAGCGACTTCTTGCCGAAGTTGCGCATTTTGATGATCTCATCCTCGCTCATGTCGAGCAACTCGGAAACCTTGGAGATGCCGGCACGCTTGAGACAGTTGAACGAACGGACCGACAAATTGAGGGATTCGACCGGGATGTCCCATTCACTGGTCGGCGCAGAGGTGACAGGCTTCTCTTCTTGGATCACGTTGACGAAGAGATCGAGCTGATCTTGCAAAATGCTGGCGGCGCTAGAAAGGGCGTCATCGGGTGAGATCGAGCCGTTGGTTTCGATTTCGATCGTCAGCCGGTCGAAATCGACCGCTTGACCGACACGGGTGTCGTCGACGGTGAAGTTGACCTTGCGGATCGGCGAGAAGATCGAGTCAAGCGGAAT
Organism: Vulcanimicrobiota bacterium; assembly: GCA_030853905.1. Classification (GTDB taxonomy): domain Bacteria; phylum Vulcanimicrobiota; class Vulcanimicrobiia; order Vulcanimicrobiales; family Vulcanimicrobiaceae; genus Nyctobacter. The sequence continues at coordinate 10,568 of JALYUD010000176.1, read as the reverse complement.
GAGGCCGATCATGTGTTCGACGTTGCGCTGCCGCTCGGCGGTCACGTAACCGCGCGCCTTCTCGACGCCGATCTCCATTGAAAGCTTCGCCGATTTTGCGGTCATCGTCGCGATGTGATAGTCCGGTTCCAGGATCTCGACGTCGGCGTCTTCGGTGATGTCCGCCGCGGTCACGTCCTTCGCCCCGCTCACGGAGAGGGTGAGCACCTTGGGCTCATCGGTCTCGAGCCGCAGCGGCAAGCCTTTGAGGTTGAGCAGCAGATTGGTCGTATCTTCGACGATGCCCGGGATCGTCGAGAACTCGTGCAGCACGCCGTCGATTTTGACGTACGTCACCGCAGCGCCCGGAATAGAACCGAGCAGCACGCGGCGCAGCGAGTTGCCGAGGGTGATTCCGAAGCCGCGCTCGAGCGGCTCGATGATGAACTTCGCGTAGTTGTCGCGCCGCTCGCGAACCTCAATGTTCGCGCCCTGCGCCGTATCGATAGCGGTCATATTTTCCGTTGTCCTTTGCTGCTTGCGTTATCCGCCGGCATCTCCGATGCACGACGATCATACGTCTAGCGGCGACCTGTGTGGAGTTATCTTAGAAACGCCACTCGCGGTGACGATTTCGTGCGCTGGCTAGGAGCCTAGGGCCGAAGTGGCCTAGTTGGGTTCGGCTGCGCCGAACCCCGCCCGTAAGGCGCGGCACTTCGTGCCGGGATTCGGTTGCGCCGAATCCGCATGAGGCCCGTAGCGACGACGTCAGCGCGCGAAAGCGTCATCGCGAGTAATATTCGACGATCAGTTGTTCGTCTACCGGCGTGTCGATTTGCTCACGCGACGGCATGGCGTTCACTTTGATTTCGAGATCGGGCTCGTTCAGTTCCAGCCAATCCGGGTGCGGGCGGTTCTTGGCGTACTCGGCGTTGGCTTGGAAGACGTCGCTCGATTTCGAGCGGTCGCCCAAGCTGATCACGTCGCCGGGCTTGACGAGGAAACTGGGGATGTTAGTCGTCCGGCCGTTGACGCGGAAGTGGCGATGGGTCACGAGTTGACGCGCCTGTGCGCGGCTCATCGCGAGGTTCATGCGATACACGACGTTGTCGAGCCGCCGCTCCAGCAGTTGCAGGAACGTCTTACCGGTCTGTCCCGGGACGCGCGCCGCTTCGCGGAAATAATTCTCGAATTGCGTTTCGAGCACGCCGTAGTAGCGGCGCATCTTCTGCTTCTCGCGCAACTGCCGCCCGTACTCGCTGATCTTCTGGCGGCTTGGCTTGCCCTGCGTCTTCTGGCCCGGCGCCGTGCCGCGCCGCTCGACCGCGCACTTTTTCGAGAGGCAGCGGTCGCCTTTGAGGAAGAGCTTGATCTTTTCGCCCGTCTTGCTGGCCGCCGTCTCGCGACGGCACAGACGGCAAACCGGACCCGTATACCGTGCCATCAGACGCGCCGCCGTTTCGGCGGCCGGCAGCCGTTGTGCGGAATCGGCGTGACGTCTTTGATCAGCGTGATCTCGAGGCCGGTGGCCTGTAGCGAACGGATCGCGGCTTCGCGACCCGCGCCGGGGCCTTTCACGAAAACGTCCGTACTCTTCATGCCGTGATCCATTGCCTTGCGGGCGACGGCCTCGGCCGCCATCTGCGCGGCAAACGGAGTCGATTTCTTGGAACCTTTGAAGCCCAGATTGCCGGCGGAAGCCCAGGCGATCACGCTGCCGTTGTTGTCCGAGATCGTCACGATCGTGTTGTTGAACGATGAGTGGACGTGCGCGACGCCCGAACCGATGTTTTTGAACTCGCGCTTCTTGCGCGTTTTGGTCTGTTTTTTGGCGGCCAATCAATCTCCATCAGGGAGGCGGGCTGCCTCCTTTTTTCGTGCCCCGCGTTACGAAGCGGGGTGTCGTCGCCTCGACCGGCGGCTCGCGCCTTCGCGATGAACCCGATCTTTTCACGGACGAGCGGCGATAACGTCCGGGCGCGCGGCGGCGCGAGATGGCCGTCCGAAAACGTGCCGACGAGAAAGTATACCGAACAACGCCCCGCCAGGTCAAACTATTTCAGGCAAAGGGATGTGATCTCGGTCGCTTACCCTCTCTTTAGGGGGCCCTCGATGGGGTGTCGGGGCGTACATCTGCCGCCGAAAGCTTGACCGCCTAGGGGCCAAAGCCTCATCATCGGGGTGGGCGCGGCCCTTCTGGACCCGGCCGTATTCCTTTTCACCGAAGCGAGCGAGAACCGAACCGATGCCGACCTCCGCAAGGGCGCTTATGAGCGTCCTGGGCTTCGCCTTTGCGCTGTTCTTCCCGAGCGTCGCTTGCGCCGACGCGCAGGTTTCCAATGCGCGGGGCACGGACGGCGGCGTCGTGATCCTGGCGGACAACGGCTCCGTTCATGGTATCGGGGCGGGAACGATCGTCGCCATCGACGGTTCGGAGGTTCGCATTCTGACCGCCAAGCACGTCGCAACCTTTGGGACCTTACACGTTCGCTTCGACGACGGGACGCAGCTGCCGGCGCACGTGCTGGCGCTCAGCGCAGCACACGACCTGGCCGTCGTCGCGGCGCAAGCCGACCCGCAAGTCGCCGCAACCTTGCACGCGGCTCCGGTCGCGCTGCCGCAGTCGCATGAGCCGGTCCACGCTTGGGGCAGCGGAAACGACGGCCCGGCGTTCGAGCCGGCCGCCCTCGCGCGCGTCGATGCGCCGCTGCCCGACGGCGCGCCCCGCGGACGATTCGCACTTGCCTGCCGCCTGTGCCACCAGGGCGATTCAGGCGCCGGCATTTTCGATGTGCGCGGGGAACTCGTCGGCGTTTACATCGGCTACTTCGACGTTGACGCCGGCCGGGTCTCCATCGCCGAACAACCCCTCGATGCCGTAGTCAGCTATGCGGTGCTCGGGAACTCGCCGAAGATCGCGCGTTCGAACACGTCGCCCACGCCCTCGATCGTCGCTTCGTCGGGCGTGACGCCGACGGAGATGCCGCTGCGCAGCGTCGCATCCACAAGGACGAGCAGCGCGGCGGCCAGCGCTTCCGGACGTTCGAGCGAGATCGTCCCGGCCGCTACCAGCGCGGCTAAATAGCGCGACAGGCCGAGCGCGCGTTCTCGCCGCCGTTCGACACGGCGTTCCTGCAGCGTAACGTCGTCCTCCAGCGCGTCGAGGTACGCTCGTAAGAGTCCCGGATGCTCGCCCGGCGTCGCGAACAGCGCCCGTAGCCAGGCCCGCAGGCGCTGCCGTTCAGCGGCGGCGTCGCCATAGGGCGGCTCGAAACTCGGCGTACTGCGTTCCAATTCGGCGCGGACGCGTTCAATAGCGGCGGCCAGCAACGTGCTTTTGTCCGTGAAGTACCGGTAGAACGTGCCGTGCGCGAGGCCGGCACGTTGCGTCACGGCGCTTGCGGTGACCCGGGTGTAGGGTTTCTCGTCGACGAGGTGCTCGAAAGCATCGATCAGGCGCCGCCGCGTCGCTTCGCCGCTGCGGGTCCGAGCCTTCGTGCGGCAGCGGTCTTTCGTTGCGACGTCCGCTAGCGGGCTGGCCGGTTCGGCGCGGCCGAGGTAAGCCCAGTGCGAACGAACTTTCTTCGTTTGCGGGTCGCGGTAACTGCTGACGCGATAACGGTAGGCGCGTGCACCGACCTGTTTGACGACCTCATAGGCCATCGCTGCTTTATCGTTTCACGACGTCTGAATCCGAAGACCGGCACGAAGGGTATAATGACTTTGGCGTCAGTTTATCCGTACCCTCTACGCCAAGACAATCGCAGGAGAAGCGTCATCTCGTCTTCGGGTTTGCGGCGGATCGGCTCGGCCGCAGTGGCGCGCTCGTGGCCGCGCGCCGGCGCCATGCCGCGTGCCGTGGATCGCCCGCAGCGCGCCGAGCCGCCCGTTGGCCTGGTCACGGCGACGGTCATGCTCGGCGTCATCATGGCGATCATCGACACCTCGATCGTGAACGTCGCGTTGCCGACGATGGCGGGCAACCTCGGGGCCGCGACCGATGAAATCTCCTGGGTCGCGACGGGCTACATCCTGGCCAACGTCATCATCATGCCGCTCAACGGCTGGTTGACCGCACTGCTGGGGCGCAAGAAGTTTTACGCGGCGTCGCTGGTAATTTTCACGGTCAGTTCGTTCCTATGCGGCAACTCGCACAGCGTCACGGAACTGATTCTGTGGCGCATCGTGCAAGGCATCGGCGGCGGCGCGCTGCAGCCGACCGCGCAGGCGATCATGTTCGAAACCTATCCGCCCGCCAAGCGCGGCTCTGCGATGGCGATCTTCGGCATGGGAGCGATGGTCGGGCCGGCGATCGGGCCGACCCTCGGCGGTTTCATCGTCGACAACTACAGCTGGCCGCTGATCTTCTTCATCAACATCCCGATCGGGATCCTCGCCTTCGTGATGACGATGCTCTTCATCCGCGATCCCGCCTACATTCACAAGCCCGAACGCGGCGCGGACTTTATTGGTCTGGGCGCAATGGCGATCGGGATCGCCTCACTGCAATACGTTCTCGAACGCGGCCAGCATGACGACTGGTTCAGCTCGAGCACGATCACATTGCTCGCGGTGCTTTCGATCGCCGGGCTGACGTTCTTCATCGTGCGCGAGCTACGCGATCATCAGCCCTTCGTCGACTTGCGCGTCTTTCGGTCGCGCTCGTTCACGGCCGGAACGATCATCGGGATCATCAGCGGCTTCGGGCTCTACGGTCTCAACCTCGTGCTGCCGCTGTTCTTTCAAAACGTCCTGCGCTTCGATGCGATGCAGACCGGCCTCGCGCTCCTTCCGGGGGCCGTCGCGACCGCGATCTCGATGCCGATCGCAGGTCGCTTAACCCGCGTCCTCGATCCGCGCCTCGAGATCGCGATCGGCCTGGGGTTATTTGCCGCGGGGGCTTGGTTGATGGGCGACCTCACGCAGTATGCGGGCTATTGGGATATCTTCTGGCCGCGCAGCATCCAGGGCTTCGCACTGGGCTTTCTGTTCGTGCCGTTGACCACGACCGCGCTCTCCGAAATATCGCGCGGGGCGATGGCCAATGCGACGGGGCTCTACACGCTCGTCCGCCAGCTCGGCGGCAGCCTCGGCATCGCGATTCTCGAAGTGATCGAAACGCGCCGCGAGGCCTACGCACAGTCGATCTTTGCCGGCAACGTAACCCTGTCGCACGGGCCCGTCGCGCAGATGCTGCATGGCGCGCAAAGCCAAGCGCAGGCGCTCGCCGGGCTCTCCGGGATGGTCGTGCAAAACGCGACGGTCGTCGCGTACGATTACGTCTTCCGCTTCTGCGCGCTCGTCTTCATCGTCTCGATCCCGACCGTGCTGCTTTTGCGCAAGCCGAACTACAGCAACTCGGGCGAGACGCCCGCGCCGATCGAATAGGGCGTCGACTTCATGAACGACCTCGTAAGCGCAAGGCCAAACCGCGGACGATGGGCACCTTCTCCCACGACGGTCATCGCGTGAACGATCGACACGTCGAGCGCGCGCCGAAGCTTCGTTCGTGCGAATCTTAATCGTCGAGGACGATCCGCGGCTGGCGGACGTCGTGCGACGCGGGCTCGAAGAATCGGGACACGTCGTCGACGTCGAGCGTGACGGGGAAGCGGGCGCAGCGAGCGCCGAACATGGAGCATACGATGCGATCGTGCTCGACGTCATGCTGCCCCGCCGCGACGGCTACGATGTCGCGCGCCGCGCGCGGGCGGCCGGCGTTGCGACGCCGATCCTGATGCTGACCGCTCGCGACGCCACCGAGGACGTCGTTGCCGGCATCGCAGCCGGAGCGGATGACTACCTGCGCAAGCCGTTCGCCTTCGCCGAGTTCGAAGCGCGCCTGCACGCGATCACGCGACGCAAAGCCGAACCGCTCGTCGACGAGCTGCGCGTCGGTGAACTGGTCATGGACCTCCGAGCGCGCAGCGTGCGAAGGGGCGCGCGCACGGTGGAATTGACGGCGCGCGAGACCGCCTTCCTTGAATACTTCATGCGCAACACCGGCCGTCTACTGACCCGCGCGATGCTCGAAGACGCGCTGTGGGAACGCGACCGCGATACGATGTCGAACGTCGTCGACGTCTATGTGCGCCGGCTTCGCGCGAAGTTGTCGGCCGCCGGGGAAGCACCGCTGATCGAAACCGTCCGCGGCATGGGATATCGCCTGCGCACAGATGCCGGCCGATGATACGTTCGCGAACGCTGCAGGGTCGCCTCACGGCTGCGTATGCGGTAGCGCTGTTGGGCGCGCTGATCCTCTTCGCCGCGTTCACGCTCGTTCTCATAGATCGGGTTCAACGTGCCGGCGTCGATGCGCAACTGACGAGCGAAGCGAGCGCCGCTGCCGCCCTTGTCGCCCCCGAACCCGGAACAGCGACGCCCGAACTCGAGAACCCGGCGCAGTTTCGCAATGTGGTTGGCGTCGAGTCGAACGGCGCGCTCATCGCGCCAGACGGCCGTGTTCTGCTCGCGACGGTCGTCGACGTACCGCGGAAGCTGCGAGCCTTCGCGAACGAAACAGTCGGTGGCACACGTACGGCGTACGTGCCGCTCGGGCGGTCGACGGCGCGTGCCGCCGCAGCGGTCCTGGGCGCCGGTTCGCGGCGCGCCGGCACCGTCGTTCTGTGGCGCTCGATCGACGACATCGGCGACGTCGATCGGCGCATCGCCATCGGGTTCGCTCTGGCGATCCCGTTGCTGACGCTCGGCGCGGTTCTGGCCTCGCGCGCCGTCGCGCGTCGCGCCCTCGCGCCGCTGCGCGAATTGGCGGCACTGGCTTCGGGCATCGAAGCAAGCGATTTGACGCGTCGTTTGCACCGGGCGGGCGACGACGAGTTGGGCGCCTTGTGCGCCGCGTTCGACCGCATGCTCGACCGGCTCGAGCGCGCCTTCGAGCGGCAGCGGCGCTTCGCCGGCGACCTTGCGCACGAGTTGCGCGCGCCGCTGGCCGTGATGCTCGCCGAGATCGACCTCGCTCGCCGTCGGGCGCGCAGCCGGAGCGAGTACGAGCGCGCGCTCGATGTCATTCGCGGCGAAACGGTTGGCCTCGATACGATGACGAGCGACCTACTGGGCGCGTACCGCGACGACGACCTGCCGCGGAACGAACAACTCGATCTCGCTTCTGTCGCGGGTGACGCCGCAGCGCGCGTCGCCCCGCTCGCGCGCGCGCACGCGATCGAGATAATGTCGGAAACCGCGCCCGGCGTTACGATCGCGGGTGACCGTAATGAATTGAGGCGGGCACTCGTCGCCGTACTCGAGAACGCGTTCAAATACGGCGGCAACGAGCGCACCGTGCACCTCGTCGTTGCCGATGAGAACGACGAAGCGACCGTGACGATTCGCGATGAAGGTCCCGGATTCAGCGCCGCGGCGCTCGCGCATGCGCGCGAACGTTTCTGGCGCGATGATGTTGCGCGTCGCCGTGACGGTACGGGCTTGGGGCTGTCGCTCGCCGATGCGCTCGTGCGCCGCAGCGGCGGCACGCTTTCACTCGCTAACGATCCGCGCGGCGGCGGACTCGTGCGGTTCGCGTTTCCGTGCGCCGCGGCCGCCGATTCATCGCAGCGTCATAATCGAGCGCTATGATGACGGCATCACATCACGGTCGGCCCTCCGCCGAACCAAATCCAAAGGAGATGCAATGAACCCCAGAATCACAACGACCATTGCCCTAGTCGCCGCGCTCGGCGCAACGACGGCGTTCGCCGCCGCCTATCCGGGTCAAGCGATGGCGAACGAAGCGCACGTCACGATGGCGCAAGCGCGCGCGACGGCACTGCACACCGTCCGCGGCACGATCAAAGCGGCCGAGCTCGAACGCGAAAACGGTGGCAGCGGCCTGCGGTACAGCTTCGACATCGCAACCCGAGCGGGAATACGTGAAGTCGGCATCGACGCCAAGACCGGCGCGGTCCTCGAAAACTCGAGCGATGGGCCGGCCAATGCACCCGCCCAAAAAGGCGAAAGCGGCGAAGGCGACGGCGACTGAAAGGCGTTGCATGTCCGCCGGCCCAAGGGACACCCTTCCCGCCGGCCGGCGGACGCGCATCATGTACGACTAAGGAAATTTCGCCTATGTGAGGGGCCGCGCGAACGGGCTCGCTACCGATTACCGCGAAGAGCGCGGCAATGCTGCTGTCCCTGCTCTTTGCAGCGACCGTCGCGGCCGCAGCGCCGTCGCCGTCGCATAATTTCCACGGTCAAATCAGACCGCCGGCCACGAGCGGCCGCTGTCTCGATTCATTTCTCGCTGCCGGTCAACGCATTGCGCCGCCGAACGACGTGTCGCGCGGCGTGCAGCACACCCGAGCCGACCGGATCATTCGCGTCGATATCGTGCAGGCGAAATCGTTCCCCGGCAATCCGATCGTCGGCTTTCTCTATATCTCCGAACAAGGAAACGTGCTGTTCAGCACCCGCCGCCGTCAGAACATCCAGCAGCGCGTCACGCCGCTTATTCTGGAAATCTTCGCCGCCGCGTCAACCGCCACGGCGGCGCAACTGAGGGCTCTCCTCAACCACCAGGACGGAAACGCGGTACTCTATCTCCGCCATCCCTTCTTCCTCAAACGCCTCCCCGTACGCGCGATCCCCTGCGTCGTACTCTCAAAAGACGCCCGGTAGATAAACACCCGCGCCCTTCGGTCGTCGGACTTGTTCGATCGACCTGTCAAGAGACGTAGGTGACGTTTACGCTGAATCCTGCGGCTTCTGCACGGGCTAAAACCGCGAGGACGTTTTCGATTTCATCGTCGATCGTCGATATCTCTCGTGCGCTGATTCCGGCCGGAGCTGCTTGCTCCCACAGGACGCGGCGCGCCGTTTCGAGGGCGGTTCGCAACCGTTCGGGCGTTGCTTCAAGTACGGGCCAGTCCTGGTAGGACATGGCCGGGACGACGCGCCAACCGTTGCCGGAATATTCGTCTTCGTCGACATAGGCATTGGGAATTGCACCCAGGACATCGATCGCGTCACGGTCCGCGGGTCGCAGCGCAAGGCCGACGTCGGCCAGGCGCACGACGTACCGAAAGAAAGCCGATCCTCCAACGCTGTACGTTCCGGCCGGCGATCCTACGTTCACGTGCACCATCACGCCGTCGTTCGTGCGGGAAGGTACGGCTCCCTGGGCTCGTGCGACGCTGCCCGGAGCGCTGCAAGCGGCTTAGCGAGCGATATCGAAGGGAATGTCGAGTTCGCTCGCCAGCTTTTCGAGGTCGGCCCAAACCTTGACGTGCACCGGGACGCCGTTCTGCCTATTGACGAGCGTTTTCTCGTATTCGATCTCACCGGCAACGTAGATGCGCTCGGCTCCCGGCACTTTTTGCGAATCTTTGAAGGCCCGCAATTCGCGATCCATGTCGCTTTTGAAGGCAGCGACGTCGCGAAAGCCCGCGATGCTGATCGCGCCGAAAAAGTGTGATATCTTGCCCGGCATCGGCCCATCGGTCGGCAGCGGAAGATCGTTGCCGAATGCGCCGCCCGACAGGACTCCGCACATGATGTCGACGAGCAGCCCGAGACCGTAGCCTTTGTGCCCGCCGCCGTCGACGCCGAAGCCGCCGAGCGGCAACAGCGCACCCCGCAATGCTTCTTCGGCACTGAGCGTTTCATTGCCGTCGGCGTCGATCGCCCAACCTGCGGCCAGCGGCTTCTCTTTGCGCTTATAGACTTCGAGTTTCCCACGCGGGACCGTCGTCGTTGCGAAATCGAGCACGAATGCCGGCTCGCGGTCGGCCGGAATCGCATAGGCCCACGGATTCGTCCCCAGCATGATCGTCTTGCCGTACGTCGGCGCTCCGTAGCGCACCGAATTGGTGGACGAGATGCCGATCAGATCAGCTTTGAGCGCGAGCATCGCATAATATCCAGCGATGCCGTAGTGATTGGAGTTACGAACGGCTCCGAAAGCGGCGCCGCTTTGGCGCGCTTTGTCGATCACGCATTCCATGGCGCGCTTGCCGGCCGGATGCCCGAGACCGTTATCCGCGTCGAGCACGATCGAAGTCGGCGTTTCGCGCGCGACCGTCACGGTGGCGTCCGGCTTGAGCTTCCCGCTGCGAATCCGGCTGACGTAGTACGATTGCAGCCGCGCCACGCCGTGTGATTCCACGCCGCGCAAATCAGCGGCAACCAGCACGTCCGCGACCGTTGCCGCATCGGCAGCGGCCACGCCGACCTTCGTGAGAACCGTCTGCACGAAACGCTTGAGTTTCGGTTCGGTCGAGAGACGATACTCGGTATCGACGGCCGTTCGTGTCAAGGTATCCTCCAGGCACTCGCCCGTTCGGGCGACCTGTTGCCCGTTACCCCTGGGAATTCGACAACGCCCGAATCTGTTGCGTTCGGCCTTCGGTCGATCCGCCGTCGTCGTCCGTCGGACAAAGTTCCGACGGACTCCTAGGGCGGGCTCACAAGCCGACGAGACGGGCGTTGTCGGCGACCGCTGCATCGACGCTGGGATACACGGCGAACACGTCGAGCAGACCTGTGATCCGCAGGAGCCGCAGGATCTGCCCCTCCTGTGCGACCAAACGAACCGCTCCGCCGTGTTCCCCGGCGCGCTTATGCGCACCGATCAGAGC
>JALYUD010000173.1 GCA_030853905.1 Vulcanimicrobiota bacterium | reverse complement strand
GGACGGTCGGATCGTTCGAGACGGTACCGGCGTGCGGCGGTACTGCGTACGGGACCTCGGTCGTTGCCAGCGCCACGACCGGCATGCCGCAGGCCATCGCTTCGAGCAAGGCGAGCCCGAGCGACGTCCAGCGAAACGGGTGAAGATAGGCGCGGCGGCGTGAAATCGCTGTGTGAAGCTCGTCGACGGTCAGATCGTGGGGCGTGCCGATGCCGTAGTGGTCGAGCGGCGCAGCTTCGCGCTCGAAGCGCGGCAACAGATCGGTTCCGGTGACGCGCCCGCGGCGCTGTGCTTCATTGATGACGACTGCCACGCGCTCCAGTTCACCCGTATAGCGATAGCCCGGGTCAGGGACGCCGTGCTCGATGATTCGGGTGCGCGTCGTGCCGCAATCCCAGAAAAGCGCGTTGAAATGCGTGACGTGCACGATCGTGAGATCGTCGTGATCGGCGAGTGGATGACGCATCTCGTTGATGCGCCCCTGCGGCGCGTTGTGTTCGAGATAAATGACCGGAACGTCTGCAATCGGCCTTCGTTCGCCGAGCCAGGTACGCGCGAGTTTTAATTCTTGCGGCCGTTGCACGACGATGACGTCAAGACGCTCGGCGGCCGCCTCTGCCGGCGTGACGTTGCGAGCGCTGAGCGGCCACGCGGCGCGCCGGCCGTCGGAATCTGCACCGCTTTCGACCGGAATGTGATACCGGTGTCGACCGCGGACGAAGGCGTCCATCCATGAACCGTGCACGTGCCAAATCAAAATATTGAGCGGCGCCATCATGCCTTGCGTGCCGGCTCCCACATGAGCTTGACATAACCGCCCCCATAGGGCACGCTGAGATAACGCCGATACCATTCGCCCAGAGCGATCGGATCGCGCGCGCGCACAAACACACCGTCGATGCCGGTTACTCTCGCCATGATAGGCGTCACTTTTGCCGTGAGTTCGCCACCGCCCCTGGGCGAACCCGACGCGACCAGGCCGTACGGGACCTTCGCGACGAAGCCCGGGCTTGATGGCGAAGGCGCGCTCGGCGTTTTTTTGCGCGGCGTGCGGGCACGAGTCGCCGCGCTGGCTCGGGCGATGCCCCGCTTGCGAGGGATGGAACACGTTCGCCGATGCGCCGATTGCGCTCGTAAGGCCGAATGTCACGGCGCTGCGGGCTGCGCTGCCGGCGGCGGCGCCGGTGAAGCTGGCGGAGGTCGCGAGCGCGAGCGTCACGCGCATTCCGAGCGGCATGCCGGAGTTCGACACGTTACTCGGCGGCGGGATCGTTCCGGGAAGTTTGGTGTTGCTCGGCGGTCCACCCGGCGCGGGCAAGTCGACCCTCGCGCTGCAGATCGCCGCGCAGCTCGCGCCGCACAGCGGACCCGTCGTCTACGTCTGCGGTGAGGAATCTGCCGCGCAAACGAAAATGCGCGCGCAGCGTTTACGCGCCGGCGGCGAACTGTTGTTGTTCGCCGAAACGAACCTGCGCGCGATCCTCGATGCCCTGGAAACGTTGCGGCCGCGCATGCTCGTCGTCGACTCGATACAAACGATGGCCTTGCCGGAGGTCGAATCGTTCGCCGGCAGCGTCGCACAGGTGCGTGACTGCGCGACGGCGTTGATGGAATTCGCCAAACGTACCGATTGCGCGACGCTCGTCGTCGGACACGTCACCAAAGACGGGGCGATCGCCGGACCGCGCCTACTCGAACATCTCGTCGATACGGTGCTCTACTTTGAAGGTGATAACGGCGCGGACTACCGCATCGTCCGGGCGCACAAGAACCGCTTCGGCAGCGCCGACGAGATCTGCGTGTTCGCGATGGACGACCGGGGCTTGCACGAAGTGCCCAATCCTTCTCAACTCTTTCTGGGCCAAAATGGCGCCGCAAAGCGCCCCAGCGGTTCATGCGTGGTCGCAAGCATCGTCGGTTCGCGACCCGTGCTCGTCGAAATCCAAGCGCTGGTCGGCGAAACGAGTTACGGAACGCCGCAGCGTCTGGCGGCGAACCTCGACCGCGCGCGCCTGGCGATGATTCTCGCGGTCCTGGAACGGCGTGCCGGGATGGCCCTCGGCACGCAGGACGTCTACGCTTCCGTTGCCGGCGGTCTGCGCATCGCCGAGCCCGGCGCCGACCTCGGCATCGCGCTCGCCATCGCGTCGGCCTTTCGCGGCGTTCCGCTGCCGGCGGCAACAGCGGTGTTCGGAGAATTGGGTCTCTCAGGCGAAATTCGTGCCGTCGCGCAACGCGGCCGCCGTAGCAACGAAGCGCGCCGGCTCGGATTCACGACCGTAATCGCGCCGCCGGGCGGACGTGAGCGAAGCGACGATCGCGCGATTTCCATCGCTCAGGACATCGCGGCGGCCGTCGCGGCGACGCTCTAGCCTCGAACGTCTGCTACAGGGGTGAAGTTATTCGAGTGCGTGCCGAACGTCTCCGAAGGGCGCGATGCCGCAACCGTTTCCGGCTGCGCTCGAGCGATCCGCGGCGCCGAGGCCAAGCTGGCGCACCAAACGAGCGACGCGGTCCATAACCGTAGCGTGTTCACCTTCTTCGGAACGCGCGAAACGGTGCTCGCCGCGGCAGTGGCGCTCGCGCGGGTTGCAAGCTTCGGCATCGACCTGCGCGCGCACACGGGCGCACATCCCCGCATCGGCGCGCTTGACGTGCTGCCCTTCATCCCGCTCGGGCAGGCTACGATGGAGGATGCCGTCACGCTGGCGCGCGAGGCCGCGCACCGCATCTGGCGCGAATTGGCGATCCCGAGTTACTTCTACGGTGAAGCGGCTGCAGCAGGCGAACGCGCCTTGCTCGCCGACATCAGGCGCGGGGAATTCGAGGGACTCGCGACCCGCACGGACCGTCCCGACGTCGGGAACGTCGCCTTGCACCCGAGCGCCGGTGCGATCGCGATCGGCGCCCGCACGGTCCTGGTCGCCTTCAACGTCGTGCTCGCGAGCGGCGATCTCGGGCTGGCCAAGCGACTTGCACGCAGCCTACGCGAACGCGACGGAGGACTGCGCAGCGTACGCGCACTCGGCATTGCGCTGGGCGACGGTACGGTGCAAGTATCGTTCAATCTCAGCGACGTCGCGGCTACGCCGCTCGACCGCATCGTCGAACTGGTACGAACGCTCGCCGCGCGTGCGGGCGTAGGCGTCGCAGCCTGCGAGTTGATCGGTTTGGCTCCGCGCTCAGCACTGGCCGAGGCAGCGGCGCGTATCCTCGGCGCTCCGCCGTAGCGCCGCTGCGACGTACGGCAACGGGCATGAAGGTAAGATGACGACCATGAACGCCTCGAACAGGATTACGACGACTGATCCTTCGAACGGACGACCGCTCGAAACGTATGCCCTTCACACCCATGCTGAAATCGACGCTGTGCTCGAGCGGGCGCGCGGCGCCTTTGCCGGCTGGCGCGAACGGCGCATCGACGAACGTACGACGCTGCTTCGTTCGCTTGCCGTACAGCTGCGAGCCCGTAAAGAGGCAATCGCTGCGCTTGCAACGCGCGAGATGGGCAAGACGATCGTCGAAGCGGAAGCCGAAGTCGAGAAGTGTGCGGTCTGCTGCGATCACTACGCGCGGCACGCGCCCGCCTACCTCGCCGATGAAATCGTCGCCACAAGCGCACGCGAAAGTTACGTCGCGTTTCGTCCCCTCGGCGTTCTGCTCGCGATCATGCCCTGGAACTTTCCGTACTGGCAAGCGTTTCGCGCGCTCGTACCGGCGCTGGCGGCGGGGAACGTCGTCGTGCTCAAGCACGCCGCCAACGTCACCGGCTGCGCGCTCGAGATCGAACGGGTCGTCCGCGCGGCGGGATTCCCCGACGGCACGTTCGCGACGCTGGTCGTCGCCTCGCACGACATGGAGCCGATCGTGGCCGACCGGCGCATCGCCGCCGTCACCTTGACGGGCAGCGAGGGCGCGGGCAGCGCCGTTGCCGCGACCGCCGGCAAGCACCTCAAGAAAACGGTCTTGGAACTCGGCGGTTCCGATGCGTACATCGTGCTGCGTGACGCGGACATCGCGAGCGCGGCGGCGACGGCCGTCAAGGCACGCTTTCAAAACAACGGGCAGAGCTGCATCGCGGCCAAACGCTTCATCGTCGAAGAAACAGTGCACGCGGAGTTCGTGGACGCCTTCGTCGACCAGACGCGGTCGCTCGTAGTCGGCGATCCGGCGGAACGCGCGACGCAACTGGGACCGCTGGCGCGCGGCGATCTGCGCGAGTCGCTCGAACGCCAAGTCGCGCAATCGGTCGAGCGCGGCGCACGGGTCGCGACCGGCGGCACGCGCGTCGACCGTCCGGGTTATTATTATGCGCCGACGCTCGTTACCGGCGTGACGCCCGGCATGCCGATGTTCGACGAAGAAACGTTCGGGCCGGCAGCGGCAATCGTGTCCGCCCGCGATCTCGACGAATGCGTTAGCCTGGCCAATGCGTCGCAATACGGCCTCGGCGGAAATATTTGGACCCGCGACATCGAGCGCGCCAAACGGCTTGCCGCAGGGCTCGAGTCGGGCGCCGTGTTCATCAACGGCATGACGGCGTCCGACCCTCGCTTGCCGTTCGGCGGCGTCAAGACCAGCGGCTATGGCCGCGAGCTGGCCGCCTTCGGTCTACGCGAGTTCGTTAACATACAAACCGTTTGGATCGGCCCCGCGCACGACGAACGCCGCGACGCCACCCCCGCTGAATAAATGTGCCGTTCAGTGCCGTTCCTTATGTAAGTCGAGGCATGGAGGCGACTCCGGTCAGGTGCGCCGGCAGGTTTCGGAGAGGTACGGTACCCACGCACCGTTGCGCTCACGCGAGAAGTCGCGTCGAAACGCCGCGCTGCCTAAGGTCGTGTACGTCATGCGCACGTCGGAAGCACGACCTTCATCCTCGACACCGTCGAACGTCCAGGTAGAGCCGAGCCAGCGCGGCGCCGTGCCCCGATAGGCACCGCCTGCCGTCACGTTCTCCCAATCCCCATGCGCGGCATTGAAGCGATAGCTTTCCTCGATATCGTAAGTCCGGCCACCGATCGTAACGCGGTTGTCCAGCGCCATCGCATCATTGCCCGCCGCGGTATAGACGTGCGTGCTCGTATCGCCGAGCAGAGTCCGGCACGCCCACGTCCCGACGAGCGAATAGGCACGATCACCGGGCTGCGGCACCGTCCGCTTCGGCGCCAGTGCGATTTTGGCAGTAGTGTGCTTCGGAGCCGCACTGCGCGCCGCTGCGACGGCCCGCTCGGGCGCCGCCGTGTGCATGAGCGCGGGGGTGATTCTCGCCATCGTGGCGGGAGTGCTCCCCGACGCATGGATCGGTGTCGCGGTGGCCGCCGGTGCGGATGTTGGTTTCGGGATGCGCGCGGCTGCGAACGTCGCTTTCGCTGAGCGCGCGGGCGCGGGTGTCACTTGCGGGGTGCGCGCCGGCGACGGCGTTGGTTTCGGCGTGCGCGTAGGCGCGGGCGTTTGTGTTGGTGTTGCTTCTGTGATGCGTACCGGCGCCGGGATCTTCGTAGCCGCAGCTGGGCGCGCGGCAGGCGTTCCCGTGGGAAGCGGCGTTGCGGTCGGCGCGAACGCAATGCGCCCCCGATTTTGGGCAACCGTACGCGCTGCGCCGGGGCTCGGCCTGGGAGCCGGGTCGAAGCGCCATGGCGCGAACGTCCAGGGCTTCGACGGGGTGGAAGCGGCACGCGTCGCGCCGCCGGCCCGCGCTCCCCCCGAGGCAACGAGCGGCGACGGCACAGGCGTTGCGA
>JALYUD010000127.1 GCA_030853905.1 Vulcanimicrobiota bacterium | reverse complement strand
TCTGTCCGCAAGTCGTCGTTGAAGTCCGCGCGGAAACCGATAGCTGGGCGACGCTACAAGAGAAGATCGAGCGCTACCGAACCAACGGCGCCGGCTATGCGCTGGCAATCGATCCGTACCAACGCGACACGTTCGCAGTCGGACAGCCGCCTCCCGGACTAATACTCGATATAAAAGCGATCATCGACGCGTAACCTACGTATCGGTTCACTCCGACGGGCTCCTCGGAGACCAGAAAACGACCACGCCGAAGCGGCCGGCTACCGAGCGCGCTTGAGGATCACCGTTGCCAAAGGCGGCAGCGTCATGTTGAGGGAGAATGGTTTGCCGTGGAGGCTGTATTCTTCGGCGTGAACGCGGCCGGGGGCGATGCCGCTGCCGCCGTAGGTAACGTCGTCGGTGTTGATCGCGGCGACGTACGCGCCTCCTGCGGGAACGCCGACGCGGTAATTACGGTAGACGATCGGGCTGAAGTTCGAGATCGCAACGACGAGGTCGTCGGGGTCGGAGCCGCGGCGCGCAAAGGCGATGACGGCGCTATCAGGGTCGGACAGAATCCATTCGAATCCGGCGGCTTCCGCATCGAGTTCGTGCAGTGCCGGCAACGCGCGATAGGTCCGGTTCAGTTCGCCGACCAGACGATGAACGCCCGCATGACGCGGGTCTTCGAGCAGATACCAATCGAGACTGCGATCGTGATTCCATTCGCGTTCCTGCGCGAACTCGCCGCCCATGAAGAGCAGCTTTTTGCCGGGATGGGCGTACATGAAGCCATAGTAGGCGCGCAGGTTGGCGAAGCGCTGCCAGTCGTCGCCGGGCATTTTCCCCAAGAGCGAGCCTTTGCCGTGGACGACTTCATCGTGTGAGAGCGGCAGTACGAAGTTCTCGCTGAACGCGTACGTGAAACCGAAGGTCATGCGGTTTTGGTGAGAACCGCGATGCAGCGGATCCTCGCGCATGTAGGCGAGCGTATCGTGCATCCACCCCATGTTCCACTTGTAACCGAATCCGAGACCACCCTGATCGGCGCGCGTGCAGACACCCGGCCATGCCGTCGATTCCTCGGCCACGGTAACGGCGCTCGTTTCGCCGTAGACCGTGGCGTTGGTGCGCTGCAAAAATGCGATCGCCGCCAAGTTTTCGCGGCCGCCGAAGCGGTTGGGAATCCATTCTCCGGGATTGCGGCTGTAATCCAGGTATAACATCGAAGCGACCGCATCGACCCGCAAGCCGTCGACATGATAGCGTTCGAGCCAGAAGAGCGCATTCGAGACGAGAAAATTGACGACTTCGGTCCGTTCGAAGTTGAAGATCAGCGTGTTCCAATCGGGCTGAAATCCTTGGCGGGGATCGGCATGCTCGTACAGATGCGTCCCGTCGAAACAGGCCAGCCCGTGCGCGTCCGCCGGAAAATGGCCCGGCACCCAATCGGCGAGCACCGCGATGCCTGCAGCGTGCGCGCAATCGACGAACGCGGCGAAGTCCGCCGGCGAACCGAAGCGGCTCGTCGGCGCAAATAGGCCGACCGGCTGGTAACCCCACGAACCGTCGAAAGGATGTTCGCTGACGGGCATCAGCTCGATATGCGTGAACCCGAGTGCGGCGACGTAGGGCACGAGATCGTCGGCCAGTTCGCGATATGTCAGGTAGCGGTTCCCGTCGCCGCGTTTCCACGAACCAAGATGCGCTTCGTAGATGGCAATGGGCGCGTCGCAGCCCTGCACGGCGGCGCGCGTTGCGATCCAGTCGGCATCGCTCCACGCAAGCGCCGCGGGATCGAAGACGAGCGACGCGGTCGCCGGCGACCGTTCCGCCGCAAAGCCGAGCGGATCGGCGCGCAGCGGAAGCAGTCTGCCGTCGTGGGCCAGCAACTCGTATTTATACGCACTGCCCGCAGCGACGCCGGGCAAGAAGATTTCCCACACGCCGGCGCCGGGACGAAAGCGCATCGGATGGCGGCGTCCGTCCCAATCGTTGAAGTCGCCGACGACCGAGACGCGTTTGGCGTTAGGGGCCCAGACGGCGAACGCGGTGCCGGCAACGCCGTCGAGCGTGAGCGGATGCGCGCCGAGCTTCTCGTAAAGTCGCACGTGACGACCTTCACCGAGATAGTAATCGTCGAGTTCACCGAGCACGGGCCCGAAACGGTACGGGTCGTCGATCTCCCAAGCAGCGTCGCCCACAGTCAAACGCAAACGATACGCCAAAGGTATATCACCGTCTCGTTGGCCGTCGCGCCCGGGTAAATCCGCAGCGAAGAAGCCGTCCTGCGCAACCCGCCTGAGTTCGGCGATGTCGGCACCGCTGCACGCGTCGACCACCTCGACGCGAGCTGCTTGCGGTAGGAAAGCCCGCACCGCGAATCCCTTACCATCGCGGTGCATGCCGAGAACTGCAAACGCGTCGCCATGATCGCCGCGCACGATCGCGGCGACATCGTCAGCGCGCAGCATACTCGTCCGCTGCGGATGCGACGAAGTTCGCGGGCGACGCCGGCCCGCGTGCGGCCGCCGCAGACAGCCTCTCCAAAATGCCGCGGATGCCTTCGAGCGGAATGCGTACCCACGCCGGCCGATTGGCCAGCTCGTACGACATCTCGTAAAAGGCCTTTTCGAGGACGAAATGATCGAGCAGCCGCTCCGCCACCGTCCGCTCGGCCGGATACGATGCGCAGCCAGCGATCCTCTCGCGGTACCCGTCCAGGAACGCAGCGACGCTGCGGCGCTCCCAGTCCAGCGCGTACGGCTCGAGCGCCGCCGTATTGCCGGCGCGGTCGGCCTCGACCCCGCGCATCGCCGCCACGGCCGCATAGTTTAATGACCGTAGCATCCCCGCGACGTCGCGCAGCGGCGACGATTTGCTGCGTCGCTGCGCCAGCGGACGGCTGGGCTCGCCTTCGAAATCGACGATCATAAAATCGTCGGCTACGACCAGCACCTGTCCGAGGTGAAAATCGCCATGGTAGCGCGTCTTCACCAGGCCGTTCATACCGGAGAGGTCGAGCTGCGTCAGGCCCAGCAACTCGTCGCGCCGCTCAAGTAAGTCGCTTGCGAACTCCCGCAGATCGGCCGGAACGCGTTCGAGTTCACGCGCCAGCGACGCGAGCGCCGCCTCGGCGCTCATCCGAGCCTGCGCGCTCCACGCGGCCAGATCGGCATCGGCCGTCGGCTCGGGTTCGAAGGCCGCGTCACCGAGCGGGGTGGCGAAGGCGCGATGCAGTTCGGCGGTGCGGACACCGAGGTGACGGATGCGGGTGACGAACACTTCGTGCTCGTCGAACTCCAAACGCTCGCGCGGCGCCGCGTCTCGACCATCGAACCCGGCCGTCACCGCTGTCGTCGCGCCGTGGCCTGCGTCCGCGTCGAGCGAGCGGCGACGATCGAAGAAGCGGTCGAGGTAGGCTAAGGTCGCCGTCCAGCCGTCGCCGCGATTTTCGACGAACGCCTGCAAGATGCACAGCGCCGCGATCTCTCCGTTGCTGCCGGTGTGTTCGACGAAGCC
This sequence comes from Vulcanimicrobiota bacterium, assembly GCA_030853905.1. Lineage (GTDB taxonomy): Bacteria > Vulcanimicrobiota > Vulcanimicrobiia > Vulcanimicrobiales > Vulcanimicrobiaceae > Nyctobacter. Next base: position 4,565 of record JALYUD010000127.1, on the reverse strand, counting down.
GTAGAGCGGCGGCGTATTTCGATATCCGACGGCGTCGAGAAAGCGCGCAACTTCGAGCTCGGGTTGCGCGCCTGCGACGATGCGGCGATACCCCTTTAAGATAACGCGATCGTCGAAGACGACCGACGTATTGCTCTGCTCGACGTCGATGCGCTCGACTCGCGGGTTTTTCGCGAGCTCGAGTTCGCGCAGCGCCGGCGTCGGGGACCCACTGAACGTCCCGCCGCGTGTCGAGGTGTAGCGGCGCCCCTCGCGCACCATCTCGAGCACGGCGAGCGGCAACGCATCGACCGCGAACCCGTCGCACAAGAATCCGCTGTGCGGGCCCGTCCTCGTGCGCGCCAAGGTCGCGCGTGCTGCAGGAAGGTTCCGTTCATCGCTTTCATCGACGATCGCGAGCGGAACGAAGTAGCGTTGCAACGCGTCGACGACGGTCAGCGATGTGACGGCGCCCGTCCCGATGCGCACCGTATCGACGACCGCCGCGGCCGGCAGTGCGCCGTCCTTGTCGGCGAACCAGCGCTGATTCGGTAGGTAATTCGGCAGCACGTCGCGCTCGAGCGTCGCCAGGGCTTTGGGTCCGAGCGCGGTGCCGCCGTCGTGCGGCAGCACCAAGGTCAGGAGTTCGGGTATCTGGCCCGGCAGATCGCCCGTATCCCAACTCGGCGCTTGCGCCGAATCCGACAGCAGAAACCAGTAGAAGCCGTGACCCGGTAAACTTAACATGTAGCGCTCGTCGCCGACGCCGGCGAACGCGCTCCAGCCGACCATCTCGATCGGAACGCGACCTTTGTAATCGGCCAGATCGAGCGCGACTTGCTGTGCGGAGCGCGCCAAGTTCGCGACGCATAGGACGTGTTCGTTCTCGTACTCCCGCACGTAGGCGATGATCTTGCGGTTCGAGGGGGAGAGAAAGCGCAGCGTGCCGCGGCCGAAAACTTTATAGCCCTGACGCACGCCGATCAGTTTGCGCAGCCAATTGAGTTTCGAGGACGGACTACGCGATTGCGATTCGACGTTGACCGTCGCATAGCCGTAGACCGGGTCGGCGATCGGCGGCAAAAAGAGCCGCGCCGGGTCGGCCCGTGAGAAACCCCCGTTGCGATCGATCGACCACTGCATCGGCGTGCGCACGCCGTCGCGGTCGCTCAGGTAGATGTTGTCGCCCATGCCCAGTTCGTCGCCGTAATAGACGATCGGCGTCCCGGGCATCGAGAGCAGCAAGCCGGTCAGCAGCTCGATGCGCCGCGTGTCGTTTTCCATCAGCGGCGCGAGGCGCCGCCGAATTCCGACGTTGATGCGCGATCGCGGTTCGCTCGCGTAGATGCGGTACATGTGGTCCCGTTCGCGCTCGGTCACCATCTCGAGCGTCATCTCGTCGTGATTGCGCAAAAAGATCGCCCACTGACAACTCGGCGGAATGTCGGGTGTCTGACGCATGATGTCGACGATCGGATAGCGGTCCTCTTCGGCGATCGCGATGAACATGCGCGGCATGAGCGGGAAGTGGAAGGCCATGTGGCATTCATCGCCGTCGCCGAAATAGGGGCGCACGTCTTCGGGCCATTGGTTGGCCTCGGCCAAAAAGACCCGATCGGGATATTCGGCGTCGAGCACCGCTCGCAAGATCTTCAGGACGCCGTGGGTTTCCGGCAAATTTTCGCAACCTGTGCCCTCGCGCTCGCAGAGATACGGCACAGCATCGAGGCGCAGCCCGTCGACTCCGGTCTCGAGCCAGAACCGCATCACGCCCAGGATCGCTTCGATCACGCGCGGATTGTCGAAGTTTAGGTCGGGCTGATGAGAGAAGAAGCGGTGCCAGTAGTACTGGCCCGCGATCGGATCCCACGTCCAATTCGAGGTCTCGGTATCGCTGAAGATGATGCGGCAGTCCGCGTACTTCTTGTCCGAGTCGCTCCACACGTAGAAGTCACGCCACGCGGAGCCGGCCTTGGCACGGCGCGCCCGCTGAAACCAGGCATGCTGGTCGGAGGTGTGGTTGATGACCAGTTCGATCAACACGCGCAGACCGCGCTCGTGCGCGGCTCGGACGAACTGGCGGAACTCCTGCGTCGTGCCGAACGCCGGGTTGATTGCGCGGTAGTCGGCGATGTCGTAGCCATCGTCGCGCATCGGCGATGGAAAGAACGGCAAGAGCCAGACGCACGTCGCGCCGAGCGACTTGATGTAATCCAGCTTGTTCGTCAGCCCGCGGAAATCGCCGATACCGTCGTCGTCGGCATCGAAGAACGCCTTGACGTGCAACTGGTAGATAACGGCGTCCTTATACCAGTATCTGTCGTTATCGAGGGCCACTAACGTGCCGACTCCAAAAGACGTTCACGCCAAAGCAGACCGCTCCGCTGTTGCGAGAGTATCTGGGGACGGCGCACTACGCTAATCTCAGGCGATAGATTGCTGCTGGATTGCGCAGGGGGTCGAGCCGGACGCCGTGCGGCGAGCCGCGCCACTGAGCCATCGCGCTGCCGCTGAGCAGTTCTTCGATGTCGTAGGGATCATCGTCGCCCAGTCCCAGTTCGCCCGTCGGGAACCACAACGTCGTCTCGTGCGCGCGCAGCGGATCAAGGTTGACCGCGACGAGCAGAATGTTGTCGCCGTGGCGTTTCCCGTAGAAAATGACGTCGTCGTCGTCGGCGCGATAGAAGACCACGTTGCGCCAGTCGTGCAGGGCGGGATTGTCCCGGCGGATGCGATTGATGCGCGTGACCTCGGCGATGATGTTGCCGGCCGCGTGCGGATCGCGGACCCTGATCTCGTACTTCTCGGAGTCGGCGTACTCTTCGCGCCCCGGGAGCGCCTCGTTTTCGCACAGTTCGAATCCGCTGTAGATTCCGTACAGGCTCGATAGAGTCGCGGCGAGCACCAAACGGACGACGAACGCCTGACGGCCGCCACTTTGGAGATAGGGCGGTAGAATGTCGGGCGTGTTGGCGAAAAAGCTCGGCCGGTAATACTCCCGCATCTCGGAATGGGCCAATTCATCGACGTATGCCGTCAGTTCCGCCTTGGTGTTGCGCCAGGTAAAATACGTATAGGATTGCGTGAAGCCGAGTTTGGCGAGCTCCTTCATGAGCTTCGGTCGCGTGAACGCTTCGGCCAAAAAGATCGTTTGCGGATGGCGTGCGCGCACGTCGGAAATCATCCACGCCCAGAACGCGAACGGCTTGGTGTGCGGGTTGTCGACCCGAAAAGTCGAGACGCCGCGGTCGATCCAAAACAGCACGATGTCGCGCAGTTCGGCCCACAGTGCGGGCGCGTGCGGACCGTCCCAGTTGAAGTTGACGATGTCCTCGTACTTCTTGGGCGGGTTTTCCGCGTACTTGATCGTGCCGTCGGCACGCGTCGTGAACCATTCGGGATGCGTGCCGAGGTAGGGATGATCGGGCGAACACTGCAGGGCGTAGTCGAGAGCGACTTCGAGATCGTTCGCGCGTGCCGCGGCCACGAAGCGGTCGAAATCGTCGAGCGTGCCCAGCGCCGGTTCAACCGCCATGTGACCGCCATGCTCGTTCCCGATCGCCCACGGACTGCCGGGATCGTCCGGCGCGGCCGGCGTTGCGTTGTTGCGGCCTTTGCGGAAGGCGTGCCCGATCGGATGGATCGGAGCAAGGTAGACGACGTCGAAGCCCATCGCCCGAATTGCCGGCAAACGTTTCGCCGCATCGCCGAACGTGCCCCCGACTCCCGGCGTCGTTCCCTGCGAGCGTACGAAGAACTCGTACCACGCGGCAAAGCGGGCGGCGCGACGGTCGCAGATCGCTTCGAGCGCCGGTACGTATCGTGTTGCGCGACTCCGCTCCGGGACGCGGCGCAGCAGCGCCGACGTCGTTTCCGCGAGCAGTAAATCGGCGCACGTTTCCGTATCGGGGGCGCCTTCGAGCGCCGACGCCAACTCCTCGAGCGTGCGCCGGTCGCCGCTGCTCGCCCGCAAGCGCGCCTCTTCGACGAGCACACGTCCTTCAAGTAAATCGAGCGCAATCGCTTGGCCCGCATCGCGCTTTTTCTGCACGTCGCTGCGCCACGAGGCGAAGGCGTCGGGCCACGCTTCGAGGGTGTACTCGTACGTCGTCGTGCGTTCGACGGGAAAGCTGCCGCTCCAGGCGTCGTCGCCCGTAGGGCGCAGCGGCGCTTCACGCCACGGCTCGGCGCCCTTCTCGCGGTACAACACGATCGCATCGAGCGCACCGTGGCCGTCGCGAAAGATGTCGGCCGTCACCTCGATCCGATCGCCGACGACCCGCTTGATCGGACGGCGGCCTCCATCGAGCTGCGGCCGCACGTTCTCGATGATGACCGGATGCGGCGCGCAGACGTCCACGTCGGGCGCGGCTGCCAGTGAAGACGCGGTTGCGTCCGTGCCCCGCGGGTCGGCCTCCGTTGCGGGCGCATCGGTTGCCGAAGACCATCCGTTTGCCGTTGAGCTGCCGTTTGTCGCCGGCAAGCGCGTTTCGTCCGCCGCCGGCGCCACCGTAGCCGCGCCCCCGCGCCGCCGTTTGGCAGACGCCGCCGCGGGCGCCGGCAGATGCTGCGCCGCGACGACGTCG
>JALYUD010000102.1 GCA_030853905.1 Vulcanimicrobiota bacterium | reverse complement strand
GCGGCGGCCTCGGCGGCGGCTCTTCCGATGCCGCTGCGATTTTGCGAGCCGCGATGGACGGCACGCTCGGATCCGGTGACGATCGGGACTGGCTCGCGCTCGCGCGCTCGCTCGGCTCGGACGTGCCGTTTTTTCTGGTCGGCACCGCGGCGCTGGTCGAAGGAACGGGCGAGCGGGTGACGGCGCTCGGCGTTCCGCCGCCGTGGTGGTGCGTGATCGTGCAGCCCAATGCCGCCGTCGCGACGGCCGACGCGTATCGACGTCTCGATGCCGCTCGCAGCGATGCAGCCGTAGCGAGCAGCCGCCCCCGTTCGTCAAGCGCGTCGCTGGCCGTCGTCGATGCCTTGCAACGCGGCGACTTCGACGCGTTCTCGCAGACGCTCGGCAATGATTTCCACGATCTGATTCTCGCCTCGTATCCCGCCGTTACGGAGGCCGCGAACGCGTTGCGGAAGGCCGGCGCCGGGCATGTGCTGTTGTCGGGTTCGGGCTCGTGCCTATTCGCGCCGTTCGAAGGTGAAGCGGCGGCGCGTGCGGTCTACGAACGCCTCGACGGGGCGCGCTGTGCACGATCGTTCGCCGTGCCGTTCCACCACGATTCGAGTTGGCGGACGTGAACGCCGTCGTGCTCGCCGGCGGTCCACCCGACGCTGTCGCCGCACTCGCCCCCGGCGCACCGAATAAAGCGTTCGTCCCCATCGCGGGAAAAACGCTGGTGCAACGAACCTTGGCAGCCTTACGCTCAACGCCGGCCGTCGGCCGCATCGTCGTCGTTGCGCCGCCGACTGCGCACGCCCGCAGCGACCTCGCCGCGGCCGACGATGTCAGGCTCGACGGAGCGACGATGCTCGCGAGTCTGCGTTCGGGTCTCGAGGGCCTGCCCGACGACGAACGAGTCCTGGTCTGCGCTTCGGATCTACCGGTCTTGAGCCGTCGTGCACTCGACGAGTTCTTATTGCTGGCAGCGCTCCGCGAAGCCGACCTGGTCTATGGCTGCGTCGAGCGCATGACACACGAGCGGCAATTCGGCGATACGCCTCATACGTGGGCACGTTTACGGGACGGCACGTTTTGCGGAGCCGGCGTCGTCATGCTGCGGCCACGCATCGTGCCGGCCCTCGACGGCCTGCTCGGACGGCTGGGAGCCGCGCGAAAAAATCCACTGCGGCTCGCGGCGATTTTCGGAACGCGCGCGCTCCTGCGTTATGCCGCAGGCCGCCTTTCTCTTGCCGAAGTCGAACTCCGCGCCACGCAACTGCTCGGCGCCTCGGCAGCGGCCGCGGTCTGCACGCATGCCGAGATCGCCATCAACGTGGATCGCCCGAGCGACGTCGCGCTGGCAGAACGTCTCGTGCTCATTACTTCCAGCGATTGAACAGGTCGTTTGCGATGCCGAACTGGTCGAGCGTTTTACCGACGGTGTGCGACACGATGTCGTCGACGCTTTGGGGTCCGGCGTACATCGCGGGCATTGGCGGGAGGATCACGGCGCCGATTTCGGCTAGCCGCACGAGCGTGCGCAGATGCCCCACGTGCAGCGGCGTTTCGCGCACGACCAGCACGAGCTTACGTTTTTCCTTGAGACACACATCGGCAGCACGCACGAGCAGGTTTGCATTCAGAGAATAGGCAATCGCGGCCGCGCTCTTCATCGAGCACGGAACGACGACCATCCCGTCAGTCAGGAAGGAGCCGGAGGAGATCGCAGCGGCAAGGTCGTCGTCGCGGTGCACAACGTCAGCGAGCGCTTCGAGCTCCTCCGCACTCGTCGACGTTTCGAGCGAAAGCGTATGGTATGCTTGACGCGTCGCAATCAGATGCACCTCATAGTCTTCGCTCGCGCGCAGGGCGCGCAGGGTCGCGAGCGCATACGCACTGCCGCTCGCTCCGGTGACGCCGACGACGATCCTACGCTTCATCGCCGCTCCATTCACGTCGGCGCACCTCGTGTCCCGGCTCAGAAGTTCGAGCCATAAGATCGCGAAGGATTTTCGTTCGGATCGAGGCGCGAGGAGCGTGGAATGACGAGTCATTTAAGCGACGAGAAACGAAAAGCCGGGCGAAAAGACGAGCGAGATTATGGTGCGAATTTCTGAGTCGGGACACTGGTCCCGGCACATTGAAGCGCGCACGGCGAAGGCGCAGCGCCGCGGGGGAAGCGAAGATAACGTACCGTGATCGATCCGTTCGTCGCCGCCGGCGATGCGCTCGCACTACGTCTGGTTTCGTTCGTGCGCGATCTCGTCGCGTATGCACCGCAAAACAGCGACGATGCCGCTCGCCGCGCTCTGCGCTCGCCCTATAGCGGGTTGCCGAACGCCGACGCGGCGGCGCTGTGCGTGGCTGCCGGCGAGCGGCGCACGGTCGAGGCGACGATCGCCGCCGATCGCGTTCCGCTTTCGCATGAGTCGACGCTGACCGCCAGGCGCTTTGGGCGGACGCTTCACGATCTTGGGACTTCCTATCGTGCGCAGGGGGCGACGGCGTGCGAATACCTCCGGACGATCGAGATCGGTTACCGCTTTCGCGAACAGCTTGACGAGCGCGAAAGCGCGACGTTCGCGTCGCTCGTCGAGCTAGCCGGCGCACTCGATGCGCAGCGTCCTGCCGGCGACTCTTTCGATGCTGCCACGCTCAGCCGGGCGCTGGAACGCGCCGCCGAGGGCGCGCAGCGGGCCGCAGCGCCGCAGCCCCAGCGTCGACCGTTCGCGCCGCGCGAGCCTGAAGAACCGCAGAATGTACCCCGGCGCACGAAGCACCTCAGTGCGTCGTCGCTTGGCACGTTCGCGGAATGCGAGCGCCGCTGGTTCTACCGCTACGTCTGCGCCGCCGTCGAAGATCGCGGCTCGTCCGCCTCGTTCTACGGCACCGCCTTCCACTCTGCGCTCGAACGCTTCCATGAAGAGTTTCCGCGCGCCGACGCTGCGCCGCGCGAAGTGCTCGAACGCAAACTCGACGGGCACCTCAACTCTTCGTTCGAACATCACCGTGTCAACTTTGCCACGAACGTCGAGTTCGAGCTGCAGCGCCGCCGTGCGTTGCGTACGGGACGGCGCTATCTCACCTGGTTCATCGAACGCTTTCGCGCTCACCCGTTCAGCGTCATCGGCACGGAGGCAGCGGTCGAGCTCGAGTTGGACGGGTACCAATTCATCGGCTACATCGACCGCCTCGATCGCGACGACCGAAGCGGAAACGTGACCGTCGTCGATTACAAGACGGGGACGATCGCCGACAGTGCCGAGCGTTATCGCGACAAGGTCGCGCGGTTCATCGACTTTCAGCTCCCGTTCTACTATTTCGCTCGAACGGCAGCCGGCGATACGGTCAGCCGCCTCGCCCTCGTCCCGCTCAAGGATGCGATCCGTGAAGTCGAACCGATCGAACTCGAAGTCGTTGCGGTCAGCGCGCCACGCTCGTATTCCGAGGCAACGACGGGCACGATCGGCATCGACGAACTCGAACACGCGCGGGTGAAGATGACCGAACTCGCGGCCCTGCTCGTCGATGGTCCGCTCGAGCGGTTTAAACCGACCGACGACGCCGCAGCTTGCGCGTATTGCGCGTACGCGACGGCCTGTCGGGAACGACCGCAGCGGCAGGAAGATCGCTTCGGGCGGTGACTGCGTCAGTGCAGTGTACTGCGCCCGAGATCCGGGCCAGTAAGTCGTGAAGGATTTTTCGTCGGATCGAGGAGCGAGGAGCGTGGAATGACGAGTCATTTGAGCGACGAGCGACGAAGAGCTGGCGGAAAAGGCTCGCGGATTACTGGTTCGGATCTCGCGCGCAGTACACTAGCCCATCGCTCGGCCGATGCTGCGCAAACGCGCGTGATCGGGCACCCGCGTGCGGGCGGTTCGCTGGGGGTAATCGGCCCCGCCGGTTCCGGCAAGACGTTTGCCTTAGAAGCTCGCGCGGGGCGGCTCGCGAGCGATCACGGTTGTATGGTGCTCATTACGGCGCCGAGCGACTTCGGAATCACACGTCTGCGCGAGGCCTCGAGCGCGGCCGGCAACGTTGCCGCGCAGCCGATCGCAGCGATTTCATTAGGTGACCTCGCCTGCGCTTCGTTCGGCGACGTCGCCTTCGAGGTCTTGCGCCGCTACTGCGGGGTCGACGCACAGTCGATCGACGACATTACGGCGTCGCTGCACTTCGAGCGCGCCGGCGCAAGCTTGTTCGCGCTCGAATGGACCGAATTCGTCAGCGCGGAGATCGATCCCGAGATCACCGGGCTGCGCGCGCCCGAGCGCTTCGCCGCCGCTGCGTTTCGCTTGATCCGCAAATTGCGCGCGTCGCTCGTTTCGCCCGAAGACTTCCGCATCGCAGGCTTGCGGGGCGCGACGGCCTTTTATGCGCAGGCACCGAACTTTGCCGACGCCGCCTTGATCGCCGCGACGCCGGCAAAGTATCGCGATTCGCTGCGTCCGAGCCCGGCCGAACTCGACCGCCAGCGGCAGCGCGAAATCGATCTCGCGCGCATCCTCGCGCGACTGTATGCGTCCTACGTCGACACCCTCGTCGCGCATGGTTGCTTGACGCCGACGGATGCCGTGTATGAAGCGGCGCTCGCCCTGCGCTCGCGTCCTGATGCCCGCGCGGCCGCTCGCGAAACGTACGGCGCGATCCTAGTCGACGACGCTCAGGATATGTGCGCCGCGCAACTCGCCCTGCTCGAGGGAATCGCAGCCGAAGGAATGGGCAACGTGACCCTTGCCGGAGACCAGGCGCAAAACACGCGCAGTTTCGCCGGCGGCGGACGCGGCGTCGCAGCGTTGCGTAGCGCCACAACGGTCGTCGAGCTCGGCGGCCGCTATCGTTCGGCCGCTGCGATCGAACGGGCCGCTCGCGCGATCGCCGATCCGGCTTCGCGTAACGGGGGACACGCCGGAGGTGGCCTTACCGAGCCGGCGCCGGCAAGCGACGGCGTGGGGCCGGAAGCGCAACGTTCAGGCACGACCCAAACGGCCGGATGTGCCGGCGAAGTCGCGCTCTACCGCCCCGGCGATCTGGGCGAGGAAGCGCGCTATGTGGCAGCCGAGGTCGCGCGCCGCATCGCCGCCGGTGCAGAGCCGCAACGCATCGCACTGATTGCGCGCAATCTGCGCTGCGCCGGAACCTTCGTCGACGCGCTGCTCGCCCGTGGTGTGTCCGTCGACGTTGCGGGCGCCGCCAGCCTCTTCGATTTTCGCGCGGTGGGCGATGCGTTTGGCGCACTCTGGTCGGCCGTCGATCTCTATCGTCACGATCATCTCTTGCGCGTGCTCGCATCGCCGTGGATGCGCCTCTCCGATGCGTCGCTCGCGATCCTGTGCGGTGACGCACCCGAACCGCAGCCGCTGCTTTTCGAGCTGCCGGAGGATGAACCGCAAGGTGCCCGCGCCGGGCGTTGGGATCGGCGCCGCGACGTGCGCCTGGGGCGCAACGTATCGCGCGGCGACGTCGACCTTGCGCTTTCAGCGCAGGCGCGCGAGCGGCTCGCTGCCTTTCGCGAAGCCCGGGTGCGTTGGGAGGCACTGTCGCGACACCTGGAACCAGCACAGTTGGCGCGGCTGATTCTCGAGGAGACCGTGCTGGCAACGTTGCGCGACGATGCACGCGGCCGCTTCGAGCGTCATCTCCTCGAGCGTTTCATCGCGATGCTGGATGCGGCGAGCCTGCGCGATCCGCTGGCCTCCCTGCACGCGCTGCTACAACACCTCGAGCAGGTGGCTGACGCGGAAGACGACCTGCTCGGCATGACCTTGCGTGATGCAGGAGCGGTGCGCATCCTCGACGTCGAGTCGGCCAAAGGGCGAACGTTCGAGGCGGTGTTTGCCGTCGACGTACGCGCGGGCGCGTGGCCACGCTATTACACGCCCGATGCATTCTTATTTTTACCGTCGCTCGGGATGGTTCCCAAAGAGAACGTCGGCGATGCCCGCGCCGGTCGCACCGCGAAGTTCTCATACGCGCTTTGCCGCTACAAGTTGCGTGAAAAATATGATGCCGAAGATCGGCGCGCGCTGTACACGGCCTTGACGCGCGCCGCCGATTTCGCCTCGATCAGCGCGTCGGGACGAGCGACGCGCGGCCTGTCGACGCCGGAGTTTCTGGAGGAGCTGCGCGCGAATTTGGAGCGTTGAGGTGATCGCCGTCGAGCCGATCGGCGTTGAAGCGTACGTGCGCGACGTGCTGCCGCAAACGTTTGCGCTATGGGGCGACGGGCGCACCTTCGAACGGTACGCAGACGACCTGCGCGCGGTCGCGGGCAGCCTCTACGGGAAGCGTCGTCCATTCACCGTCGGCATTTACGAAGGCGACGAGATCGCGTGTTCGTGTAAGAACTACGCCCGCGAATTGCGTTTCGGCGAACGTTCGCTCCGTGCCACCGGCGTCGGCGCGGTGTTCACCCCGGCGCCCCTGCGCGGTCGCGGCTACTCGAGCGCCATGCTCGGTGCTCTGCTCGATGCCGAACGCGCTGCCGGCCGTGACGTCGCATTCTTGTATTCGGACATCGGCACCGCGTTCTACGCAGAGCTCGGTTTCATCGCGCTTCCGTCTCGCTTATTAACGGTGCGCGCCGCATTCCTCGATGGCTCGCCCGCGGGAGCGGTTCCGCTCGGCGGCAGCGACTGGCCGGCCGTGCGCCGCTGCTTCGAAGCACTCGACACGCGGCGCCGCTGGAGCCTGCGGCGCACGCCGCTCGTGTGGGATTGGATGCGCGACCGCTGGAACGCGCCTCAGCCCCCAGGCACGCAGCCCGTTGCGCTTGCCGTGCGGCGCGGCCGCAGTGTAGCGGCGTATGCGATCGGGAGACGGGTGCCCGCGCAAGACACATTCGTGCTCGATGACTTCGCCTACGCGAACGACGAAGACGGAGCGCGTTTGCCGGCGCTCTTGCGCGCCGCTGCCGGAGACCTCAGACGCGTTGCCGGGTGGCTCCCGCCGTCACCCGCCCGCGAGATGTTACCGCGCGGCTCGGTGCGCCCGCGCAAGAACGCGATCCTGATGATCGCGCCCCTTTCCGCGGCCGCCCGCAGTTGGTGGGGCACAATGAAGGAAGAAGCGTTTTCTGCGCAGGCCGATGCGACGTGGAGTTCCGACCACATTTAGTGGATTCAACTGCGTTAAATCCTCGCACTGCAATGGCGAGACGTTTTAGCGCTAAACGAGTGCTTTAGGACGGGCGGCGCGACGGCGCAGCTCGTACAGGCGCCGATGACAACGTCACGAAGCGGGTGGCATGGCTCAGGACGACCGGCAGAGGCTTCTGGCGCGGGCGCTCGCGCTTCCTCAGGCGGGCGCGGACGACTTTCATGGTGGGCGCACGCCTCCGCCCCATGCCGATGCGAAACTGCTCAAGCGCATCGACGACACGGCCTTGCGCACGAAGCTCGTGGCCGTTGGACTCGCCGAAGGGCTGCAGTCACCCAAAGGGCCGCAGAAGATCCCTTCGATCCTGCGCGTCTATCCCGCGTTCAATGCGCCGCCTCGCTCACGGCTGAACGGGCGCCCGAAGGCACGACGGGGACGACCGCCGGGGGCCGCGCGGCAACCCGTCCGCGAACGGCCCCGAGTCGACGAGCTTGAACGACTGCTGCGGCGCTACCGCGAGGTCGAGCAGGAGGTCACGGGTGAACTGAGCGTTGCTCTCGACGAGCAGATCGCGCAGCTCAAACGTTCGCTGGCCGAACTCGACGGCGACGCGCTCGAAGCCGCCTACCACGAATTAGGTGAAGCGTTCGAACGTAAACGCGCCGTCGCCGCACGTATCGGCGAGGAAACCTTCCGCCGTCTCGAAACGGATTCCGGCTTACCCGAACGAGTCTACCTGCTCTTACTGGCCCGTTAGCGTGTTCTGCCTCCGCTCCGGCGGATCACGGCTCACCGCCCGTCACACTGCGGCGATCGGCGGCCCGAACGCAATCGCAAAGCCGATGGCTTACGTATGTACGGTATGACACGGCGGTCCGATGCGGCAGCTTCTTCGTAGCGCCCTCGTCGTTGCGCTTCTAGGGACGTGCGTCGCGCTTGCGGCGCGCCCGGCGCCGCTCGTGGCCCAGGCCCCGACGTTCGGGACGCTCGGCGATCAGGCCGTCACCTCGCTCTTGGAGTCGTTCTATGCCGGAAACGGGTACTGGCGCGATTGCCCGGAGAGCCGCTGCTGGGTGCACAACAGCGATTGGGGCTCGGACTCGCTGACCAACACGCTGTATCTGCGTTGGAAAACGGCCCAGGACCCTCGCGTGGCGCCCGTTCTTACCGAACTTGCCGGCACGGCGCGGCATTATCTGCCGCCCTGCCAAGGGCGAAAATGCCTGCTGTGGAGCGATGTCCCGATGTGGGACTCCGTCGCCGCCTCGCGCGAGTACGAGGTTCTGCACGAACCCGCTGCGCTCGACAAAGCGAAAGCGGCGTTTGGGGCCGTCGACGATTCAAACGTGTATAACGTCGGGGCATGTCCAGCCATTCGTTATCAACGCCCCTACGGACGAGGCGACCATCTCAAGACGCTCGAGTCCGATTCAAACGGCGTCAAAGCGGCGCTGCTGCTGTACGGCGAGACGCGGGACGCGCACTACCTGAGCGTAGCAATGCAGCGCTACGATGCGATTCGGCATTACTTCCTCGATCCGAAACTGCCGCTCTATTCCGTCTACGTTTTTGACGACGGGCGCCATTGTCGCCAAGTTCCGCACCGCTATTTCGCTTCGGTCAACGGTAACATGATCTGGAACGGCGTGCGGTTGTACGAGCTGACCGGTTATCCGATGTATCGCCAGCAGGCCGTAGCGACCGCGCGCGCGGTCGCCCATGACCTTTCCGATCCCGACGGCGTCTTCATGGATCTGCAAGCGGAGAACGATCTCGAAGAGCCGCTGGTCGAAGCGATGTTCGCCCTCGCGACGCAAGAGCATCGCGCCTTTGCGCGGCAGTGGCTGATGGTCAATGCGGCCACGGCCTACTCGGCGCGAAAGCCCGACGGAACTTACGGTCGCTTCTTCGACGGGCCACCGCCGCAAGCGACGGTCACGGCATGGCAAACGAACGGCGGCCTGGCAACCGAAATCGCCGCAGCAGCACTCGAGCCGTCGAGCGGCGCGGATCGCGCGCGCTGGAACGACGCGATTTTCGTACCGCGCGACATCTCCCGTCTACCGGCGACGATCCGCTTCGACGGCACCGGATTCGCTCTGATCGGAACGCTCGGTGAGAAATGCTGTCAACCCGGTCACGCCCGCATCATGATCGACGGCCGTGAAACGATGAACGAAATCGGAAGCTGGCAAAACAAATCGAGTTCCGGGCGCCGCTTTCCCAACTCAGTCTTGTTCGCGTGGCGTTGGCCCACACGTGGAGCGCACGAAGTGACGTTCCTGCCGGGCGTCTACGACGCGAAGGAAGGCGGCGCATATCTACACGCCAGCGGCTACCTGATCCGCTGAGGAAGGGCGTGTTTCATCCAAGACACGAGGGCGGCTCTCAGAACAGGGACAGTTCGCGTCGTGGGGCATCGGTCAGGGCCGCGACGCGGATGCCCAGGAGGCGGACGGCGATGCCGTCGAGTTGGGCGCGTTCCAGGCAACGGCACGCGGCTTGTTCGATGACGGCGGGGTCGTCGGTTGCGACGAGCAGTTGGGTTTGGCGGCCGACGATCGTGTGGTTCGAACGCTTCACCTTGACGCCGACGGTCGAACCGCGCAACCCCCCGAGCGCGAGGCGCCGCGCGACGTCGGTCGATAGCTCCCGAAGCGCGGCGCGCAGTTCGGCAGCGCCGCCCTGCAAATCGTACTCGAACGTCTCCTCGCTCGAGATGGAACGCGTCTCGCGGTCGGGCTCGACCGCACGGTCATCGTGGCCGCGCGCCAAGTCCCGGACGGCCTTGCCGCCACGTCCAAAGAGCTCGAAGATTGCGGCATCCGACAACGCCGCGATTTCGCCGATCGTCGTGATGCCGTGCCCCGCCAGCCGCGCTTGCGTTTTGGGGCCGATGCCCCATAAGCGACCGGCCGGCAGCGGCCCCAGATACGCCGCTTCAGTCCCGGGGGCGATCGCGCACAGGCCGTCGGGCTTGGCATCGTCGCTCGCGATCTTCGCCGCCATCTTGCCCGCGGCGACGCCGGCGCTGACCGTCAGTCCGGCTTGGACCCGTACGGCTTCGCGCACGTCGCGCGCGTAGGCGACCGCGACCTCGAGATCATCCGTTGTGACCGCGACGAAGGCCTCATCGAGCGACAATCCCTCCACGGCGCGGCCGCCGCGCTCGAAGATCGCGAAGACCGTTCGCGAAAGCTCGCGATAACGAGAAAAGTTCGGCGCGACGACGAGCAGTTCCGGACACAACTCTTTGGCCCGCCACAGCGGCAGCGCCGAGCGGACGCCGAAGGGGCGCGCCTCGTACGAAGCCGTCAGCACGACCGAGCGGCGCGAACTGCCCGCGATTGCGAGCGGCTTGCCGCGCAGTTGCGGGTCGTCCCGCTGCGCGACGCTCGCATAGAACGCATCGATGTCGAAATGCGCGATCACGGCGCCGCGGCCGGATGCTCACGTGCCGAAGTCGAGGGAGAAACGCCGCCTAAGATGAGGCGAATCGTCTGCATGTTGCGCGCATCGTCGGCTTCGTCGCCCGGCGTTTCCAAAATGGCCGTCTTGCCGCGCAAGGCCGCATGAGCCGCCAGCGCACGGAAGCCGCCGTATCCGATCAAACCGTCGCCGATGTGCCAGTGGCGGTCGCGGTTGCCACCGAGCGGAACTTGCGTGTCGTTGAAGTGGAACATCTTGACGCGCTCGAGGCCGATCGTCTCTTCGGCGAGTGTCACGAAGCGGTCGACGCCTGCATCCGAATCGATCGCATATCCCGCCGCCCACGAATGCGCCGTATCGAGACAGATGCCGAGCTGAGGATGTCCGACCGTCCGCACGAACGATCCCAGCTCCTCAAGCGTCCCGCCGCACAGCTGTCCTGCGCCGGCTGAGTTCTCGAGTACCAAGATGATGCCGGGCGCGATATTCGTGAGGGCATCTTCCAACAACGCAACGACCGCCGCGAAGCCCTGCTCGCGACTGCGCGTCCCATACGAACCGAGATGCGTATTGACGTAATCGATCCCGCCGACCGCAGCGACCTTCAGATCGTTGCGCAGCAAGCGAAGTGAATTCTTGGCAATCTTCGGCTCTTCGCTTGCGAGGTTGATCAGGTACGACGTGTGAATCGCCGCGCGCTCGATGCCGGCCGACATACGGGCAGCGCGACAGCGCTCAAGCGCGGGAGCGTCGAGCGGATCAAGCCGATACGTCTTCGGATTTCCGGAAAAGAACTGCATCGCCGTGCAGCCAAGCCGCGCCGCGTATGTGACCGACCCTTCACGGCCGGCAGCACCGGCGACGTGCAATCCGAGAAACATCCTGGGCCTCCGCGGATCAGTGCGCGGCGACGCGCCCCAAGTACAGTAGTTGCACGTACGAGAGCGCGAGGTCGCTCTGCGGCGCACCCAAACGCTTGCGCAATGCCGCGAAGTAGTCTTCGAGCCGGTCGCCGTACGCGTCGCGAGCGAGTGCGCGTGAGCGCTCATAGCCCAGAAAGTCGCTGACCGTCATGTGCACGATCCACGGTACGATTCGCAAAACTTTATCGACCAGCGGCGCGTCGTCGAAGGCATCAAAGTCCTTGGCCAAGATGTCGCCGGGCGACTCGTGCCCGATCGACAGCGCGGCTTCTTCGCGCAGCAAGCGAACGGCGTCGCCCCGCATGAGCCCCTTCCACCACACGCCGACCACGCCGCCGGGTCGCACGACCCGCAGGAGTTCGGCGAGCGCGCGCGGCTGATCAAACCAGTGAAAGGCCTGCGCGCTGGTCGCAGCGTCGAAGGATGCGCCTTCGAAGGGAAGTTCCTCGGCGCGCCCGGCCATGAACCGAGCGGAAGCAACTCGTTCGCGGGCGCGTTGAAGCATCGGCTCGCACACGTCGACGCCACTCGCACAACAGCCGCGGCGCGCGAGTTCCGCGCTTACCAGACCCGTGCCGCAGCCAACGTCGAGCACGCGATCGTTTGGGCTTAAACCGTAGGCGAAAAGCGCGTCGAACAACTCGGGCGCGTACCGATTCGATAGCGATCGTAGGCGTCGGCCAGCTCATCGAACGACCCAATCGGTGCGTGCCGCACAGCCGCCACCGAGGACAAGTGCTCGTTTATGGCAGACACACGCTACCCGCTAAAGACCAAGAAAATACGAGGGCTCACCGGCGAAAGCGTAGGGAATTGGCGCGCATGCCGGTCGGGCGGAATGACTGTGCACGGCCGCTCGCGCCCATGGCGCGTGAGGGATTCTTTTCGAACGTCGTCTCGGTCAGCAAGACCGCATCGGAGGGGCGTTCGCGCCGGCCGACGCGCCCGATCAGCTGCTCGACCTCGCTTTCGCCGAACGCGTCGCTGTCGGTGATGACGATCAAGTCGGCCGCGGGAATATCGAGTCCGCTGCCGACCAGGTTCGTCGCGGCTAGCAGCGCGGGTGCGCTATCGCGGAAGGCACGCATCTCGACGACGCGGGTCGAGCTGCCGTAGACCGTGACACCGCTGCGCCGGTTTCTTTTCCGGTGCTCGGAGCTGTCGGCCATGTCTCCGCGCAATTGCTGCACCGGGATGCCGTACGTTTCTTCGAGCCGCTTCGCCAGTTTGGGAACGTCGCCGCGAGTGCGGGCGATCACAAAGATGCGCGACTTGCGTTCGAGATGCTCGCGGATCAGCGCGTCGGCACGCGCCAACTGTTCGGTGGCGGGTTCGCCCCACACGCCCTGCACCTTGTGAATCTTCGTCGGCAACACGTCGAAGGGCATCGCCCGCATCGCGGTCACGTTGTCCGACGCGCCGATACGCGCCAAGAACACCCGCAGTTCGTTCGGCGTCGCCGAGGCAAATAGCAGCGGGCAGTCGAGCTCTTCGAGCAGCCGCAGATGTTCGCGTTCGTCGAAGGCGTTGACGTCGTCGATGAGCGTCAGCGCGCTGCGATCGAGCAGGTCCCACAGCGGTGTATTCGAGATCATCATCGCGCTGCCGATGATGAAACGGACCTCACCGCTGCGTAGCTCCTCGAGCATCGTGCGCCGTTCTCCCGGCGAAATGCCGCCATGCACCTCGCCGACCCCGAGCCCCGTGCCCTCCAGACGATCACGAAAGTAGGTGCAATCCTGGCGCACGAGATCGCGCGTCGGCGCCACCAGGCAGACGTAACCGCCGCTCCGCAGCGCTTCGTTGACGGCGACGCGGAACATCACTTCGGTCTTGCCGGAACCGGTCGGCGCTTTCAGGAGAAACTCGAAACGGCCGGCCGCGAGCTGCGCTGAAATCGCGTCGACGGCGACGCGCTGGTCGTCGGTCAGGGTGAAGCGTTCGTCGGGGCGGATCAACTCGTGCGCGTGCGCGACCGCATTGACGTTGTCTTCGATCCGTTCCCACGTCTCGGAATGTGTACTAATCAGTGGCTCGTGATGAATGAGGATGTCCCTTCGGCTCCTTCGGGAGCGCCTGATGTAAACTCGGCTGCCGGCGCCGCATCGGCCGTCGCAATGTCGTCGGCTGCTTCCGCCTCGCTTGTATCGAGCCCGGTTGCGGGTTCGTACTGCAGAATCGTTGGGATCGGCTCCGTCTCTACGGGCAACGGCAGTTCGAGACGTTCGGATTCGATGTCGACCGACGGCAACTCGTCAACCGAGCGCAGTCCGAAGGCCTCGAGAAATCCCGCGGTCGTCTTATACTCCGCGGGTCGGCCCGGCACGTCGCGCCGTCCAACTTCGCTGATGAAGCGGCGATCGATCAAGGTGGCGACGACGCTGTCGACGTTGACCCCGCGCACGGCTTCGATCTCGGCCTTGGTCGCGGGCTGC
The DNA here is from genome assembly GCA_030853905.1 of Vulcanimicrobiota bacterium. Taxonomy (GTDB): domain Bacteria; phylum Vulcanimicrobiota; class Vulcanimicrobiia; order Vulcanimicrobiales; family Vulcanimicrobiaceae; genus Nyctobacter. The sequence goes on along the minus strand of JALYUD010000102.1, from coordinate 1,075 downwards.
AGGTAAGCGACGATCGCGAGCGTCTCCATCGCGGGCGCGGACAGATTGGTCTTCGGCGGCAAGAGGTACGCCTCGACTGCTTGTCGTGCCGCGGATGAGGTCGCGAAACGATAGCCGCCGGCAATCTCGCGCAGCACGATGCCGCGTGCGGCGTAATCGTCGGCGATCCGGGCCAAGGCTTCTGCGACTTCGACATGCGCCGCACCGGTCAACCGCGCTAGCCGTTCGATCGAGAGCGCCTCATCGGCGACGAAGAGCAGCGCTTCGAGCGAACGTTGTAAGGCGCCGGTTTCAACCAATTCAGTTTGCATGAACGTCACCGGGTTTGAAAGGCAACAAACGGAGCGGCTCGTGCGGCGCCGATTGCGCGTAGGCGAGGCGGCACTGGCGAATCAGTTCGAGGACCGCGAGAAACGTCGCGATGATCCCGCTGCGGTCGAAATTCCGACACAACTCGAGAAATTCGACATCGCCGCGGTCGCGTACTGTCCGTGACACGAACTCCATCTGGCGGCCCATCGAAAAGCGGTCCCGCACGACGGAACGCTTCTCCGGTTTCGCGCTTCGAAGGGCAGCGAGCAACGCATTCGTCAGCTTTCCGGGAAGGATGCGATAGCGCTGTACGACGTCGGCGGCAGGATCGCCGCCCTCGCGGTAGTGGTACGCTTGGGCGTCATCCGCGCGAGCCCGCAGTTCGTCGGCGACGCCTTTGTATTTCGAATAGGCGACGAGACGCCGCCGCAAGCGCTCCTCGACTTCCTCGGGCGTTTCTTCGCCTTCGGCCAAGAAATCGTTCGGAATAGGCGGCAAGAGCGTCCTGGACTTGAGGAACACGAGCGTCGCCGCGATGACGAGGTACTCGGCCGCAACCTCGACGTCGAGCGCTTCCATGACGGCGAGGTAATCGAAGTACTGCTGTGCGACCGTCGCCAGCGGCACCGTCGCGATGTCCAACTGCTGCTCGCGCACCAGATGGAGCAGCAGATCGAGGGGGCCGTCGAAAACGTCGACCGTGACCCGCAGTATCCGTCCTTCGGTTTCCGTATTCGGGTCGCTCGTTTGCGGATATTCCCCG
>JALYUD010000072.1 GCA_030853905.1 Vulcanimicrobiota bacterium | reverse complement strand
GTGCATACCGGCGTCGGCTATACGCCACCGCGCATGACGCCGCCCCGAGCCGATCTGCAGCACGCTGCGGACATCTTGAACGCGGGCAAGAAGGTCGCGATGCTGGTCGGCATCGGCGCCAAGCACGCCGTCGACGAACTGATCGCCGTCGCCGATACGCTGCAGGCCGGGTGCGCCAAAGCGCTGCTCGGTAAAGAAGTGCTGCCCGACGATCTGCCGTGGGTGACGGGGTGCCTCGGACTGCTCGGCACCCGTCCCAGCTCCGACATGATGAAGCAGTGCGACACCCTGCTGATGATCGGTTCGACCTATCCCTACGGAAACTTTTTGCCCGACGAGGGCCAGGCGCGCGGCGTCCAGATCGACATCAACGGCAAGTATTTGGGGCTGCGCTACCCGATGGAGATCAACCTCACCGGCGATGCGGCGGAGACGCTCACAGCGCTCCTGCCGCTGCTGCAGCAGAAATCCGATACGACCTGGCGCGACAAACTGATTTCCGATCGCAAAGAATGGTACCAAGTGGACGCGGCGCGCGCCAACGTCTCGGCTGATCCGCTGAACCCCGAGGTGCTCTTCACGCAACTTTCGCCGCGGCTGCCGGACAATTGCATCCTGACCGGCGACGCGGGAACGGCGACCAACTGGGTCGGGCGGCATATCATGATGCGGCGCGGCATGAAGTGGTCGCTGTCGGGGACGTTGGCGACGATGGGCCCGGCTGTTCCCTACGCGATCGCCGCCAAGTTCGCGTTTCCCGATCGGGTCGCAATCGCGTTGACGGGCGACGGCGCAATGCAAATGAACGGGATCAACGAGTTGATCACCGTGGCAAAGTACTGGAAACGCTGGAGCGATCCGCGGCTGATCTTTCTCGTTCTCAACAACCGCGATCTCAACCAAGTGACCTGGGAATTGCGCATCGAAACGGGCGACCCGAAATTCCCATCATCGCAGGACCTCCCCGACTTCCCCTACGCGCGCTATGCCGAACTGATCGGCCTCAAGGGCGTGCGCGTCGACAAGCCGGAGAACGTCGGCTCGGCTTGGGACGCGGCCTTATCGGCGGACCGCCCCACGGTGCTCGAAGCGTACGTCGACGGCAACGTCTCAATCATCCCGCCGCACATCACGCTCGAGTTCGCGCGCAACTTCGGCAATGCGCTGCGCAAGGGCGATCCGAACGAACTTGGGATCATGGTGGAATCGGCCAAGAGCGTGCTCGCGGGCATGATGCCCGGACACGCCGGGGCGAAGCCCGGCGGCGCAGGCGCGGGGCCGCGACAAAATTGAGCACGGTGACGGCGGAGGCGCGCTGCGGCGCCTCCGTCGAGCGGGTCGAGGTGTCAGCGTATAAGATTCCGACGGCGGACGCGTACGAGACCGACGGCACCGCCAAGTGGGATCACACGACGCTCGTGCTGGTCGAGGTGGAAGGCGGCGGTCAACGCGGCATCGGCTACAGTTACGCCGACTCGGCGACGGCGACGATGATTCGCGACACGCTCGCGACCGACGTGCAAGGTGAAGACGTGATGCAGACGGGCAAAATCTGGGCTAAGCTCGTCGGCAAAATCCGCAACATGGGGCGCCCCGGCATCAGCGCGATGGCGATTTCAGCGGTCGACAACGCGCTGTGGGACCTCAAGGCAAGGTTGCTCGACGTTCCGCTCGTCACTCTGCTTGGCCCGGTGCGAGACGGGGCCGAGCTGTACGGCAGCGGCGGCTTCACCTCGTTTTCGGTGCCCGAATTGCAGCAGCACATGACGCACTGGGTAGAGATGGGCATCCCGCGCGTCAAGATGAAGATCGGCCGCGACCCGACCGCCGACATCGCGCGCATTCGAGCAGTGCGCGAAGCGATCGGCGAGCACCCTGAACTTTTTGTCGACGCAAACGGTGCCTACAGTCGAAAACAAGCGATCGCCCAGGCGGAACGGTTCGCGCAATATCGGGTGACGTGGTACGAAGAACCGGTCTATCACCACGATCTGGAAGGTTTGCACCTCGTGCGCGATCGAGCGCCGGCCGAAATGGAAATCTCGGCGGGCGAATACGGCTACGATCCGATGTACTTCGAGCGAATGCTCGCGGCGCAAGCGGTCGACGTCCTACAAGCGGATTGCACGCGCGCCGAAGGGATCACGGGTTTTCTCGTGGCCGACGGCTTATGCGAAGCACGTTTGATCCCGCTCTCCACGCATTGCGCGCCCGCGCAAAGCCTCCATCCGGCCTGCGCGGCAAAGCGCATTCGCAACATGGAGTACTTCTACGATCACGTCCGCATCGAGGAGATGCTCTTCGACGGCGTGCAGCGCCCGGTCGACGGGCTGCTCAAACCCGATCTGAGCCGCCCCGGCATCGGACTCGAGTTCAAACGCTCCGACGCAAAGCAATACGCCGTCTAGGATTCGGCAAAGCCGAATCCTCGTTGGCGGAAAATCGCCTCGGCCGCTGAACCTCACGCTCCCGTGAGTGCGAACGGCCTTGCGCGGCAGCTGGGGTGAACGGATCATCCGCGGCGGGTACTGATTCATGCACGCTGTTGAATTGCATAGAGGAGCACGGACGGTGGCTAATCACCCTAAAGGACAGAGAACCGAGATCGCGGTTACCAAAGGAACGCACGAGATCAGCCGCGAGATCGAAGAGACGCGGGAACGGCTCACGGACACGATCGCTGCGCTGATCTATAAAACGGAGCGGCCGGTTCGCTTCATCGAACGCGTACGTCACGTCGCTCTGGACGTGCGGCGGCGCGCGGAAACGATCAAGCAGGTCGCGACGGACAGACGGCCGTTGCCGGCCCGCGTCGTGGCGGTGAGCCAACTCGCGGTCGGATTCCTTCGTAAGGACGGCCGTGCCGATGACATGACCTATTTACCGGTCGAAGCACCGCCTCGCCGCATGATCGAGGGCGCCAAAGAACAGCGGCCTAACGTCTGACGGCCGCGACGGCAACAAGCACCCCGGCCGCCGGCACAATCAGACTGCGTGAGACCGGCGCCGGGGCCCGCGCTTACGTCACCTGTTGGAAGCGCGGGACGCCGTGTCCCCAGGTGTCGGGCGGGGCGAGTTCGCGGCGAATCGCCGAGGTGCGCATGTCGCGCTTATCCGAGGTGAAAATGTCGCTGCCTTGGGTGATCAGGTAGTCGGCGATCCGGGCGGACAGCGCCATGATCGTCAAACCGGGATTCGCTGAGCCCTGCGTCGGCATGATGCTGCCGTCGCAAAGGAACAGATTGGCGATGTCGTGCGTGCGGCCGAACTGATCGCAAACCGACGTAGCGGGATCCTTGCCCATGCGCGCCGCGCCGACGAGGTGCGCATAGCGCGCCTCCTGGAGCACTTCGGTCGCACCCGCGGCCGACATGACTTCCATCGTCTTGTTTTTGCCGAAATCGATCAGCTTCTTATCGTTCTCGTACAGGTTGAAGGTCGACTTAGCGACGGGTAGTCCGAAGCGATCTTTTTCATCGGCCAACTGCACGCGGTTTTCGGCGTGCGGCAGAATCTCTCCGAGGAAACCAAACGCGGCCCAGTGGTTGTAGTCCATCATCACGCTGCGCAGCCCCCAGCCCCAGGCGCCTTTGGCCGTCATCATTTGTTTGGCGAAAGCGATCGGCAGCGGGCCGACCGTTTGGATCGCAAAGCCGCGCGCAAAGCCGCGCTGCGGATCGGTTTCGTAGAACTCTTCGGTCAGCGCATGCGCGGGCGGTGCTTTATAGATGCGCACGAGGTCGTCGAAGCGCCCGAAGATCACGTTACCGGCTTGGGCCATCAAATATCGGCCGACGGTATCGCTCGAATTCGCCAGCCCGTTCTCGAAGCCCGAACACGCCGAATTCAGCAACAGACGCGGCGTCTCGATCGAATAACCAGCGACGACGACCGCCTTGGCTTTCTGGACGCGTTCCTTACCGTCGGGATCGAAATAGGTGACGCCCGTGACGCGCCGGTTCTTGCCGAGATTCACGCGCGAGACCATGCAATTCGGCCGGATTTCCGCGCCGTTTTTGATCGCGTCGGGAACGTGCGTGATCAAGGTGCTGGCCTTGGCCCCGACCTTGCACGCTTGAATGCAGAAACCGCGATAGATGCAATGGGGACGGTCGGCGCGCGAACCGCTTAGAATCGCCACCGGTCCCCCTGCGGCGACGCCGATGCCGAGGTTCGTGCAGCCGCGAATCAGCGCGTTGCCGGCCCCTCCCATCGGATGAGGACCATACGGATAACCGTGCGGCTCGCCCCAGGGATAATAGGCCGGCCCCGCGACCGGCAACTCCGCTTCCATCAGTTCGTAGTACGGCCGGATGTCGTCGTACGAAATCGGCCAATCGACACCGACCCCGTCGAGCGAGTAGATGTGAAAATCCGACGGATGGAGTCGCGGCGTGAAGGCCGCCCAGTGAACGGAGCTGCCGCCGATGCCCTGCCCGCTGTTGTTCGCTCCGAAGGCGAGGGCGTGCTCGCCGCCGGTCACGCGCCTCTCGGTCCAATACAGTTTGTGCGAACCCTTCTCGTCGCTGACCCAATCGCGCTCGGTATCCCAAAAGGGCCCCGCATCGAGACCGACGACGCGGAAACCGGCCCGCGCCAGGCGCTGCAGCAACACACCGCCGCCGGCACCGACGCCGACGACGACGTAATCCACTTCATCGTCATCGCCGAAATGCTGCATCGGCCAGTCGAGCGTCTGCATCGCCCCGAGCATGTGCGGCTTGCCGTTGGGCGCCGAAAACTTTCCGAACAGCGGTGCTCTCATGTGCGTCCTCTTCTTCTGCTACTGCGCGTCGGAGCCGTAATGTTCGACCTGTCCCGCCACGAGCTCGAATCGTCCCGAAACGGACGTCGCCGGCGGGTCCCAGGCGTAACGCTTTTCATCGGTTTCCCAAGGTTCGGGCTGACCGTCTTCGAGGCGCATATACGCCCGCGGATACGCTGGTCCGCCGAAGCCGATCTCGTCCCAAGCCCACGGGTGCGAATAGTACGCCTCGGCGCAATCGTGCATCAGCATCAGAAAGAAGCGGTGAGCGGGCATCTTTTCCCACACCGCCATCCCCGCAGGCGGTTTGCCGTCGTGCAGCATGCGCAAGATGTCCTCCTGCTCCCACGGGCCGAGCTCAACGAAGGAACGCTCGAAGCGCCGCTGCGCGATCTCCTCGATGCCTTGCATGCCGAGCGCAAAGGCCTCGCGCGACGGCGGCATCTCCTCGTAGCGGTAGCCTTTCTGCGCGTCTTCATACAGTCGTTTATCGATATGAGGGACGATCGGAATCTTGTGCGCTTCGTCGCGATCGTCCTGAGGAAGCATCCGCTCGCAGACAGCTTTCCAGAAGCGCGTTTGTTCGGCGCTGAAATAGCGAATCGGCGGAACGCTATCGAGCCGTTCGCGGACTACGCTGCGCGTTGCGGCATCCCAGAACTTCTCTTGGCTCATCGTGCTGAACTGCGGATAATATCCCGGTTGCGGTAGCGGTCCGATCGGCTCGCCGGTCGCTGGATCGCTCGGACGCAAATCGCCGTCGCGGCTTCGCGGGTTCATGTTCTATCGTCTCTCCGTAGCAAGCTGGCGAGTACGCCGAGGAACCCGCTCGCCGCGAACAGCAGCGGCGCGAATACGGGCGGTCCGTACAGGATGTTGTAAACGAGCTTCTTCGAGCCGCCGGGGCTCCACAACACGCCGCGCACGTGATAGCCAAAACCGACGGTGCCGTCGATGATCGCCAGCGCCGATATCGCCGGCAGCCACGTATGCGCCACGCGGGTGCTCCTGACCGCGCCGGCTCCAGCGAGCATCAGCAACGGCGTAATAATGAGCGGTGACCATTGCACTTCGTACTGGAAATTATTCTTGTAATGCGAGTACCACGCTTCAAAGCCGCTCAGAAAGGCAGAAAGCGCTGCCGCCACGGCCATCTGTTTTTGAAAGCGCCCTTCCCGGATATCTTGCTCCCAGGTGATCGGTTCATGGTCGCTCATCAACCGCTTCGCCCAGTGCGCGTGAGACGTGGGCCGCGGTAAAAGCGTACCGTCCTGCTCGCCGCGCCGCAAAAACGACGCGATGAGCCCGAGATACGCGCTGATGCCGAACAGGATGGGCGCAAAGAGCGGCGGCCCCATGACGATGTTGGCGACCGGGATGCGCCAGCCGCCCGGCTTACGGGCGATGCCGCGGACGTGAAAGTAAAAGCCGGCGGCACAGTCGACGAGCGTAATCGTCGACACGACCGGCAGCACGGTGCGCGCCGCTGTGCGGCTGAAAAAACCGGCGATGCCGGTCACCGTCAAGGCGCCCCCGAGGATGACTGGCGTATACATAATGCGCCGGCTATAACCGCCCGTGTAATGCTTGTAGCTGACCTCGATGGCACTCAGTGCCGCAGCTCCGCCAGCGATCAGCGAAAGCCAGCGCTGAAAACGGCCTTCGCGAATGTCGAGGTCGATCGACTCGACGTCGCGTTCCAGCCGGGTCCGCCCGTCGTTCGCCGGCTCTTCGGTCGACGGCTCGGCTTCGAGATCACGAGACATGCTACTCTCTCCGCGAAGCGAAGGCGGATGCCTTTGCGAGTGGTTTGGGGCGACGGCCCAAGCGTATACGTGGCGTTTTCCCAATCACCGCATGAAGAAACGTCGTCGCCGACGCTGCGGCGAAAGTCTCACGCATCGAGTTCCAAGCATGCGAACGAGCGGGAGGCTCCATATGGACCAAGCGTCTTTGCTTATCGCGCGCACGCACGGTAACAGCGTGATCCAGCGGTCATACTGATCCCGGGCCTCGGAAAGGTCGGGCCGCAGGAACAACACAGGGCTGTCGGCGACGCCGCGCATCCTGTGCCGATCAACCTTGGCCGGAAAGCCGTCCGTTTGGAGTTGCTAGATGAGTAAAGGTAAACCGGAAGTCGTCGTCATCACCGGAGCAGCCGCGGGCATCGGGCGCGCCGCCGTGCAAGAGTTCGCCAAGCACGGGGCGCAGATCGGTCTGATCGCGCGGGGCGGCGCCGGGATGGACGGGCTCGAAGGCGCGCGCCGGGATGTCGAAGCGGCCGGTGGTAAAGCGCTCGTTCTACCGGCCGACGTGTCGCACGCCGATGAAGTCGACGCGGCGGCGTCCAAAGTCGAAGACACGTTCGGGCCGATCGACACCTGGGTCAACGTCGCGTTCACCAACGTTTTCGCCGAGTTCAAAGACCTGACGCCGGACGAGTACCGCCGCATCACGGAGGTCAGTTATCTCGGCTTCGTGTTCGGGACGATGGCCGCGCTGCACCGCATGCTGCCGCGCAACCGAGGTATGATCGTTCAAACCGGGTCGGCGCTCGCGTACCGCAGCATCCCCTTGCAAGCAGCGTACTGCGGCGCGAAGAGCGCCATCCGCGGGTTCACCGACTCGATTCGCTGCGAACTGGTTCACCAGAAGAGTAAGGTCAAGATCACGATGGTGCAGATGCCGGCCGTGAACACGCCGCAGTTCAGCTGGTGTAAGACAAAGCTCCCCCGCAAGCCGCAGCCAGTTCCGCCGATCTATCAGCCCGAGGTGGCGGCGCGCGCAATCTATTGGGCGGCGCACAAACATCCGCGCGAGTTGTGGGTCGGAATGCCGACGGTCGAGGCAATCATGGGTCAGAAGATCGCTCCCGGGCTGCTGGATATCTATCTCGGAAAAAGCGGGTACGGCAGTCAACAGTACAATGGCGCACCGAGCCCCGACCGCAAGTTCAATCTGCTGGAGCCGGTCCCAGGCGACCACGGTGCGCACGGCGACTTCGACGATAAAGCGACGTCGTTCAGCAAGGAACTGTGGGTGGCGACGCACGGCACCTGGCTGCTGATCGGTTCCCTCGGAATCGCGGGCGCCGCGGCCTACGCGCTCTCGCGCGCGTGAACGCATAAGCGCGTGAACGCATAAGGCAGAAAGGACGGACATGAGCACATCGGAAGCGGTCACGTACCGGCCCAACGTCTTGGGCGGCCTCGACCACACGACCAAACTGCGCTGGAAGCACGGGTTCGATGCGTACCGGGTCGCCGACGACGAGATGGGCGGCGGCAGCACCCTCGGAAGCCCGTCGTGCCAGATGGTCCTCAAGGCGACGGGAGCGATCGAAAAGGTCTTCTGCGTCGATGCCGGCTGCGTTCTGCTCAAAAACTTCGTGGTGAAGCACTGGGACGACCGCTCGCGGATGAAGCTCGATCCGCTGAGCGGCCATTTCTCGATGTATCCCGAGCATCAAGAGCACCGCTATATGTTGACGAACGGCGTGCAGGTCCAGGAAGACGTCTTCGTGCTCAGCCGCGGTCCGCAGGACGACGGCTCCGTCGATCCGCCGCTGGTCTACTACGCCATGGCCTTCACGAACCAGACGCGCGAGGAACAGAGTATCGCAACGTACGCGTTCGTGCAGCTCTCGAAGGGGTTCAAAGACGAACTCGTCGTCGCGTACGACCCTCAACTGCGCGCGCTCATCGCTCATAGCAAAGACGACGAACAACAGGCCCGCATCGTGGGTGCTTCACGCAAGCCCGACGACTATGAAGTTTCGCTCGACCACGGAAAGGCCGTCACGGCAGAGCATCCGGGATCGCTTTCCGGCAATACCGACGCGCCGACCGGCTTCGCCATGGGCGTACTGCACTACGCGACGGTCGTCGGCCCCGGAGAAACGCAACGGCTCGACTTCCGTCTGGGCGTCTCGGCTGCGGGCGTCGACGACGTCAAGAAAAACTATCGCGGTGCGTCGAGCGCCGACGCGG